>CALYVJ010000209.1 GCA_945494195.1 uncultured Selenomonas sp.
GCCCCTGGAGGGAACGCCTGCAGGGGCTTTCTCCGGATCGTTTCATCATCACCGTTGCGGCAGATTAATCTCCTGGACGATTTTATGTTCATCGCGCCCCAGGCACCATCCGAGGACTTTTATTTCCGAGTAGAGCATCACGCGCTGTTCACGGTTATCATTCTGAGACCGCATGAGCATCTGATACTGTTTTATGGCCTGCTGATATCGGGCCGAAATCTCCTGGACACTCCTCGGCTTCTCCGGACGGTTGCTGGCATGACGACGAATCATATCCTCTGCCGCATCAACGGTCTTAACATCTGTAATGATCATACTGGTCTTCCTTTCTGAGTCCTTTTACCTGATAGTATTATTCGTCATCAGAAAGGAAAACCCTTTTTCCTGTCAATCAGTGGCTATAGCTGGCATCCAGTGCATCACGCATATGGTGAATGAGCTGCATTGCCTCCGGCAGCTGTCCATCCAACAGCCGTTTAACTACAGCACTGCCAACAATTACGGCATCGGCATGAGCCGCCGCCGCCACAGCAGCTTCCGCCGAGCCTATACCAAAACCTACAGCCAGCGGCGTATCGGTGAACTTGCGGGCCTTTTCGCAAACGCCGCCAATCACGCTGTAATCCACTTTTTTGACGCCTGTTACGCCATTGTTCGATACACAATAGATAAAGCCACGGGCATCCTGGCAGGTATCCGCCATGCGCTGTTCCGTTGTCCCCGGCGTGATGAATTCCGCCAGCACAAAGTCATATTCCGCACAGATACGCCGCATTTCCCCGGATTCTTCATGGGGCACATCGGGAACGATAATGCCATCCATACCAGCTTCCTTAAAATCTTTGACAAATTTCTCAAAACCATAGTGATACATATTGTTGATATACCCCATGCCCACGATGGGAATATCTGAGAACTTGCGGATTTCCCGCAATACTTCCAGTTCCTTGGACAGTGTTATGTGATTTTTCAACGCTATGACCGATGCCGTCTGGATTACCGGACCATCCGCCATGGGGTCCGAAAAAGGCAGTCCCAGTTCAATCAGGCTGGCTCCGTTAGCTTCGGCCTGCTTTACGGCCTCCAGGGTCGTCTCTACATCGGGAGCACCACAAGTGATGTAGACGTATATTCCCTTTTTATTGGCCGCTTTGAGCTCGGCCATTCTCTTCTCGATGCGATTCATAACTCTACATCCTCCCCCAATGCTTTTGCTACCATTGCCACGTCTTTATCGCCGCGTCCCGACAGGCAAACAACTACCGTTTCCTCTTCCTTCGTCTGCGGCATGAGTTTTTCCAGATAAGCCAGTGCATGGGAACTTTCCAAGGCTGGAATGATTCCCTCGACCTTTGAAACACGCTGGAAGGCTTCGAGTGCCTCCGCATCCGTTACCGAAACATAGTCCACAATCCCTGCATCCTTAAAATAGGAATGCTCCGGACCGACACCAGGATAATCCAGGCCAGCAGAAATCGAATAAGCTTCTACGACCTGCCCATCATCCGTCTGCAAGAGATAACTATAGGCTCCATGAAGGATTCCCGGCTCGCCAGTGCCAGAAAGGGTTTTGGCATTATCCGCCACCGCATCACTGCGGCCGCCAGCCTCAACGCCAAACTTCTTTACCTCCTTATCGTTGCGGAAATCGTAGAAAGTTCCTATCGCATTGCTGCCGCCACCAACACATGCAACCATGTAGTTAGGCAAACCGCCAGTCTTTTCCTTGATTTGCTCCCGGATTTCCTCGCCGATAACTTTCTGGAAATCGCGAACAATAGTCGGATAAGGATGGGGTCCAACCGCTGAACCGATGATGTAATGGGTATCGGTAATGTTAGTCGCCCAATAGCGGATTGCCTCACTGGTCGCGTCCTTTAAGGTCCCCGTCCCACTGGAAACCGGAATGACTTTTGCCCCCAGCAGCTTCATGCGGAATACGTTGAGTTTTTGCCGTTCCACGTCGACAGCCCCCATAAACACATGGCATTCCATGCCGAAGAGAGCGGCCACCGTTGCCGAAGCAACGCCATGCTGGCCAGCACCAGTCTCAGCAACAATGCGTTTCTTGCCCATGAGCTTTGCCAGCAGCGCCTGCCCTAATGCATTGTTGATTTTATGCGCCCCCGTATGGAGAAGATCCTCACGCTTGAGGAAAATCTTCGCTTTGCCGTAATGTTTCGTCAATTGTTCGGCATAATAGAGATTCGTAGGACGGCCTGCGTATTCGCGCAACAGGGAACGAAATTCCCGCTGGAATTCCGCATCATCTTTATATTTCTTATAGGCAGCCTCTAGCTCATTAAGTGCCGGCATGACGATTTCCGGTACATACTGTCCGCCAAACTTGCCAAATCTTCCTTTTGTATTCATGCTATTATCTCCTAATCTTCGGTATTTACAAAGTTCAATGGGAAAGCGTCCGGGTCATCGCCCCGATGTTCTGGGAACGAACCAGCCCCTCACCTACCAGTATTCCATCGCAGCCGGCATCCCGGAGCACCTTGGCATCCTCAGCGCTGAAAACACCGCTCTCGCTGATGAGGACGCGCCGGGAATCGGCGCGGGGAAGCAAATCCAATGTCTGCTGGATATCCGTCTTAAAGGTCTTCAGATTCCGATTGTTGATGCCGATAAACTCCGCCGGCGTCGAAAGAGCAGCCTTCATATCCGTTTCATCGTGAACTTCTACCAAGGCATCCATCCCCAAACTCCAAGCCGTATAAAGATATTCCCTCAGCTGCTCCGATGTCAGGATGCGTGCAATCAACAGAATCGCATCGGCCCCCAGCATCCGTGCTTCATAAATCTGATATTCATCGATGATAAAGTCTTTGCGAAGCAAGGGAATTTTCACCTGCTGGCGCACCTTGATAAAATCCTCATTACATCCTAGGAAATGCGGATCCGTATGGACCGATAACATACTGGCACCGCTCTCTTCGTAGATATGCGCCAATTCCTCCACCGTATGGGTCTTATTGAGACGCCCCTTGGCCGGAGATTGAAGTTTGCACTCGGCGATAAGGTTCCAATCCCCTTTCTTGAACATCTTGCTCATCCGGAACGTATCCGGCTTTATCTTCGCCTTGATTTCTTCCAAGGGCATTTCTGCCTTAGCTGCAGCTACGATTTCTCTTTTTTTCGCCACGATTTCTGCTAATATATCCTTCATTGCCGTTTTCTCCCCCGAGGCAGGCTCCTAGCTCTTCGCATAAACGCCTGTATCTTGCTGATAGATTTTTCTTCTTCTACCTCCAAACTGCCTGATACATCCACCCCATACGGATGGAACGTACGCAACACTGTCTGCAGGTTATCGATGTTGATGCCACCGGCAATCAACACGGGTTTTTCCACTTTCGCTATCTCTCCGGCGGCGGACCGCCAATCGAAAGTCTCCCCGGTTCCACCGGCCTTCCCCGGACGGAACGCATCGATAAGAATCAACTCTGCCGGGTACTCATTGGCAATTTCCGCCGAGAAATTATCCCCATAGCGGAAAGCCTTTATAACAGAACACTGCACCTTGCGGGCATAAGCCGCATTCTCATGACCATGGAGCTGGACGAAATCAAGATGTACCTGGCGGACAATTTCATTGACCTTCTCGATATCTTCATCAACGAATACACCGGTTTTCCAAGAATGCTGCAACTGACTGCTGATTACGGCAGCATGTTCCGGCTCAATATACCGATGGCTCTCGGGCCAAAAAATAAATCCAATGAAATCAGCCCCTGCCTCCTCTGCAACTTTTGCCGTCAACAGCGATTTCATACCACAAATCTTAACCTTCATCCACTCATCCCCTAATACTACAAAAGCCCCGACCGGAGAAATTCTCCAGCCGGGGCGAATCAGCTTCGCGGTACCACCCGTTTGCATGTATCAACTACATCTCATTCCGGCACAGGACAAAAGCCGATGCCGTAGCCCGATAACGGAGGCAGCCGTTCCAGCCTACTTGCAGACATCCATCTGCTTTGGGTGGACTCTCCCGGGACCATTCGGATTACCTCACTTACCGGACTTCACACCACTGGTCTCCCAGTCTCCGGCTC
>CALYVJ010000210.1 GCA_945494195.1 uncultured Selenomonas sp.
TTTTATGCCATGATTATCGCCAGTGTCAGATGACCGTGATTGAGGTCAAAGAAAATGGGGCTATCCGCACGAAAATGCTTTCGTGAGACAGCCCCTTTTATTGTCTTTTTAGCGAACGTTCATGGACAGCTCGATGAATTTGTTGGCGAGCTTGGCTTTCTGGAGGACTTCTTCGGTGATGTCCTGGCCAGCCTGTACAATTACAATGCCGTTGTCCATTTTGATGTCGCGGGTAGCTTTTTTGCCGAGCAGGAAGCGGCGATGACGCTCTTCCGTTGCCTTGTCAGCAGCAGCCTGTTTGGCCGTATCGGCAGCTGGAGTTGCTGGAGTTGCTGGAGCAGCTGGAGCAACTGGAGCAGCCTTCGGAGCTTCCTTTTTCGGAGTAGCTGCTACTGGGGCAGCTTTCGGAGCTTCCTTTTTCGGCTCAACTTTTGGAGCCTCCGGGGCTTTTTCTGGTTCAGCAGTTTTTGGTGCTGGCGTTTCAGCCTTGGGAGCTTCCGGAGCCTTTGGAGCCTTTGGAGCCGGAGCAGCTTTGGGTGCTTCTGGCGCTTTCGGCGTTACTGGCTTATTTTTTTTTTCACCGTTCGGATCGATGACGGTTACCTGTTTACCAAAGATAGAAATCTGGTCACTGGTAACTTCCGTAGTCGTTCCGTCCGGTGCAGTGATTTCACATTTTTCGATTTTGCCGTCGTCCCCGATGAAAAGCTCGGAAATGTTGCCCTGGATGGTACCGGATTTCGTGATGGCTTTGGTGCCGATGACGCGAATGTTTTCATCGAGTAGTGCTTCAAAGTCGCCGGCATCGGAGAGACTCAGGATGTTTTCGCTGTTGGTAACGGTTACGGCATCATCACCGATGGCAATGACGGATTCATACGGAATCAGTTTTACCCCGCGGTACCAATCTTCATCTTCGATGGTTACGGCTGCGACAGTACCATTTTTGGCATCGATGAGCAGGGTTTTGCTCATGCCCAGCTCACGGCCTTCGGTGATGCTGATGACTGGAAGGCCAAGGATTTCTACGCTTTTCTTCATGAATATTCCTCCATTGTATTAGCTGCTCTATTCTGTTTGCTGCTGGAATTCAGACTCGATTTCCTGCAGGATGTCCGCCGGGATATCCGGGAACGGAGTTGAGAGCGCGTGATGTTTGGATAATATATCCTGGACGATGGTTAGGTAGCGGGTGTTCTTGATGAATTCCTGCTTCATGTCATCGTTCGATGCAATGATGGGAAGGGACAGGGCATTCTGATAAGCCTTGACGGCTTCCGGGTAGTTGGCCTGTTCCTTATAGAGATTGACGAGCTCGATGATGAGGAACGGAGTGTAACTGTCCTCGGGGTAGCTCTTGATTGCCTGCCGGTAGGCGCATATCGCAGCGTCCGGCAGTTTTTGCGCCTTGTCGTAGGCATAGTCGAGAAGGCTGTCCAAGGTATCGAGGGCAGCAACCTCTTGCTCGTACTCCTGCTGCTTTGCTTTGGCTTCCTGCTGGGCCTTGAGTTTGGCAGCTGCCTTTTGGCGGGCCTCGTCTTTTTCGGCTTGCAGAGCTTTGGCATGAGCCAGGGCTTTTTTCTTTGCCTCGGCCCGGGCTTTGGCAGCTCGGACGGCAGCGTCTTCTTCGACGGCTGCTTTTTCTGCGAGCGTTGGGGCTGGTTCATCCTGGGCAGGCACGACAGTGCTGTCCGTTGGAGACTCAGCCTCAGTGGCGATTACGGTGGATACTGCTGATTCAGCCTTTTCTTCGGCTTCAGAATTTGTCTCGGTACTGAGGACTTCAGTGACCGGCACGGGTTCTTCCTTGATGGGTTCTGGGATGGCGTTCGGGCACTCGACAGGACTGTCGGTTCCCTTTGCTCCACGGCGCAACAGCTGTTCGTTGACAAAGGTGACACTAGCGGCTGCTACGATTACGAGTATTCCCAACCGCATGTAGTGGGATGGGTCAAGGAAGGGACTCATGGAGATGGCCACGACATTTACCAGGAAGGCCATGATGGCACAAAGCACTAGCGAAATCCATTTCATCTGGATGCCGATAAAACGGCAGAGATGATAGATCCAAAAGATGCTGACGGCCATGATGGAGCCCGTTACCAGGATAAATGTCATGTTGCTCACCTCTTCCTGTGTTTGGGCATAATACCACTAAGTTTCTAGGTTCGACATAGTGGGAGAAAATCCTGCTGCCGTTTGCAGATTTTCCCTACTATTATAACATGTTGAGGTACGTGTAAACAATAGAAAATTGCTTCTGGGGAAAGGAAGAAAAAAGCTTACAAAGAAAGAGTATTTTTTCGCGTTTGTGGCAGATTTTGACGAAGTTTTATAGTATAATAGAAAGAACAGAAAGGAACGATTCACGATGATGTTTGAGCAAGAAGCTGTGATTCACCACGACAGCGGTATCCATGCCCGTATTGCGGCGATGATTGTCCAACGGGCAAAGGAACTCGGAAAGAAATATGGTACGCCGCTGTATCTTCGCAGTGAGCGGAGTGAGCGATTTGAGATGCACAGCCTGATGAAGCTGGTGGCACTCAAGATTCGCTGTGGGGATTCGCTTTTTGTGGCAGCTGAAGGGGATGAAGGTCGGCAGGCCGTTTACCAGATGGTTCGCTTCCTGGAAAGTGACTTCGAGATGAATTCTCCAGGGGAAATCCACGAGATGGATTTGTTGCTGCACGAGAATGCTTTGATGCAGGAACGCTTGCAGATGATCCTTGAGGCGGTACAGGATGGTATTTGCGTCGTAGACCGCACGGGAGAAATCACCTATGTAAATCCGTCCTATCTGCGTATCGTTCATAAAACGCCAGAGATGGTTGTGGGGCAGAATGTCTTCCAGACAGCACCGGATGGCAACCGCTGCGGGGTTTTGCGTTCTGGCTTGGCCCGCATCGGCAGTATCAGCCATAAGAAAGATGGTACGACCGTCGTGGCCAACGTTAATCCGATTTTTGTCGATGGCGAGATTGCCGGTGTTGTGTCGGTCATCAAGGATATCACGGAGCTGCAGAATCTCATGGCCCGGTTATCGCAGGTATCGGCCCGAGCCGAATATCTGGAACAGGAGCTCCTGCGCACCAAAAAGACGGCACAGGCGTTCAAGAATTACATCGGCAAAAGCGGCAAGGTGGTCGATGTGCTGGCGCTGGCCTCCAAGGCCGCGGGGTCTTCGGCTACGGTGCTGATTCGCGGTGAGAGCGGTACGGGTAAAGAAGTCATTGCCGAGGGCATCCATTATGCCAGTGAGCGGCGGCGTGGGCCGTTTATCCGCGTGAATTGCGGTGCGATTCCGGGAACCCTTCTGGAGTCGGAACTCTTCGGCCATGAGAAGGGAGCCTTTACGGGAGCTGTCCGCCGCAAGCTGGGCAAGTTCGAGCTGGCGGATAAGGGCACCATTTTCCTCGATGAAATCGGCGAAATGGATAAGAACATGCAGGTAAAACTGCTGCGCGTCCTGCAGCAGAAGGAATTTGACCGCATTGGCGGCGAAGAGACGGTGCATGTAGACGTGCGCATTATTGCGGCCACCAACCGCAACTTGGAACAGATGGTAAAAGACGGCACCTTCCGGGATGATCTTTACTACCGTCTCAATGTCATCCCCATCAGCCTGCCGCCGCTGCGTGACCGTGTTGATGATATCCCGCTTTTGGTGGAACACTTCATTGAAAAGGTCAGTGCGGAAAGCGGCAAAAAAGTCCGCGGTATTTCGCCGGAGGCCGTGGAGGTTTTGATGGCCTATAAGTGGCCGGGGAATGTCCGGGAACTCGAAAATGTCATCGAGCGCGTGATAACGCTGATGGATAGTGACCGGATCATTGTCGCGTCGCTCCCTTCCTATATAAAAGGTGAGATGGCTGTGCGGGAAGTGCAGCATTTTACTGCGGATACCGCCGTGCTTCCTTGGGAAGACTATGAAAAGCAAATTATTGCCAATGCGCTGAAACAGTGCGGGAGTTTCAATGCGGCGGCCAAGATGTTGAAGATTACGCATAAGACCGTTGCGGCAAAGGCACGGAAATACGGTTTGGTGGAATGATGTT
>CALYVJ010000211.1 GCA_945494195.1 uncultured Selenomonas sp.
ATGAGCCCGATCTTGACCTCTCGTTCTTCCACGGTACCATCATCGCGCAGCACAAAGAGCGTCTGCCTGCCATTTTTCGAGAGCACCGCCGCCTTGGGGACAAAGAGCGTATCCCTCCGCTGGAGAATATCGATAGCCGTATGGGCAAAGAGTCCGGCTTTGATCGAGTCCTTGCTTTCATCGAGTTCAATGCGCACCTGATAGGTCTTGGAACTGTCATCCATCGCCGGGCTAACGTAAACGATCCGCCCGATATAATCCTGCCCCATCGCATCGATTGTCACATTGACGTCCATACCAGGTTCCAGGATTGCCGCATCACTCTCGGACAACGTACAGTCTACATTGATATGGCTGTTATCCACCAAGGAAAGCACCTTCGTACCTGCCGATACGATGGCCCCGACTTCGGCATTCCGGTAGCCGATGACACCATCCCGCGGCGCCCGCAGGATCATATCCTCCCGCTGCTTGCGCAAGGCATCGGTGGCATGCCGCTGCTTTTCGGCCGTATATTCTTTAGACTGGACACTGGCCGCATCACCGCCCTGTACCTGATTAGCCAGCACATCGAAAGCGGCTTTGCTGGCCATGTATTCCTGCTCCACCGAATCGAGTTTATCCTGCGAAATCGCCCCAATCGAAAAGAGATATTGATTGCGCTGATAACGTGCCAGCTCCAATTCATAGGCATTCTTCGCCTTGATGTAATTTGCGTCATAAGAAGCAGCGGCCTCGCGGGCATCCGCCTGAGCCGCATTAGCTGCCGCCGCATTCTGATTGATGGAGATATCCAAATCCGCCGTGTCCTGAACCATAAGTACCTGACCAGCTTTGACCACATCACCCAATTTGACATTTACCGCCGTAATGCGTCCCGTGTATTTCGGTGCCAGCGGGATATTGGCATCTGCCACCGTCTGGCCTGACAGGGCAATGTGCCGCATCATATCTTGACGCACCACTTTCTGTACTTTGACCAGCGGATTGCCATGACGCACCACCTTTTTCGTATCCCTGGCATTGCCAAAATACAAATAAAGCGCAACAGATAACACTGCCAAACAGGCAACCGCTGCGATAATCTGCTGTTTTTTGTTCATATCCTGAAACTTATGACGCATGATCCTTCACCTTACCTTATCATGATAGCTTTATTTTAACACGCAGAGCAGGTAATTGCACACATTTGCAGAATATTGGGGTATAGTATAAAATCTTAATCGAAAGTGAGGCAATATCCATGAAAGCAGTTGAAATCCAAAAGAATATTTACTGGGTGGGTGCCATTGACTGGTCCATGCGCAGTTTTCACGGCTACCAAACCGGCCGCGGCACAACCTATAACGCTTATCTGATTCTCGATGACAAAATCGCCTTGATTGATACCGTAAAAGAGCAATTCGCAGGCGAACTGCTCGAACGGATTTCCTCAGTCATAGATCCAGCCCAAATCGACTACATCATCTCCAACCATGCTGAACCTGACCATTCAGGATCGCTGGGCATCCTTTCCCAGCACTGCCCCAAGGCAAAAATCATCACCACGCTGCCCAATGGCCTGAAGGGGCTGAAAGCACGCTATGGCGAACTCGCCTACGAAGGTATCAAGGCCGGTGATGTCCTGTCTATCGGCCAGCGCAAATTGCAATTTGTCCCCACCCCTATGCTTCATTGGCCTGACAGCATGGTTACCTATTGCCCCGAAGAAAAAATCCTGTTCTGTAACGACGCCTTCGGCCAGCATCTTGCCTCTGGCCAACGCTTCGATGAGGACAACGACCTGCCCACTGTTTTCTATGAAGCAAAAAAATATTACGCAAACATCCTCATGCTTTACGGACGGCAGGCGCAAACAGCTCTCCAAGCGCTGAACGGCCTAGATATCCAGCTGCTGGCCACAGGACATGGCGTCATCTGGCGCAAACACATCCCAGATATCCTTGCTTGTTATCAGGAATGGTCCGCTAACAAAGTCAGCCAACGCGCCGTCGTCGTCTTTGACAGCATGTGGCATTCCACAGAGACGATTGCCCACACCGTCGCCGAAGCCTTCGAACAACGGGGTATCCCCTGTTCCCTCTACGACATCAAGGAAAATCATCTTTCGGATATCGTCACGGATATTTTCACCAGCAAATACCTTGCCGTTGGCTCTCCCACCATCAACAACCAGATGATGCCAACCATCGCCAGCTTCCTGTGCTACCTCAGGGGACTTGCCCCCAAGAACCATGTTGGCTTCGCCTTTGGTTCCTATGGCTGGGGCGGTCAGAGCATCGCCCAAGTGGAAGCCGAACTCAAAGCAGCCGGCATCGAAATCATCCTTCCCAATATCCGCATCGCCAACATCCCCACCGCAGAACAGCTGGCAAAAATCACCGAAAGCATAAAAAACATCTGATATACGAAAAGAGGACTGTCACCAGTCCTCTTTTCATGTTTTAATTACCTTGAAATTCTTCAGGAGTTCCTTCTTCTCAGCTTCTGACATGGCCGAGCGCTTATTTTCGCCCTCCACCATCTTCAGATAGGATTTCTTCTTCTTCACCTTATACTCGTGATTGCGTAAAGACTTTTGGACATTCTCCTCTTTGCCATGCTCCAATAATTCCAGCATGTTAATCTGCCCCAGAAAATCCTTGAGATACCCTCTTAATCTTGCCTTACGGATAGACTTGGCTAACGCAATGGCCGCTTCATCCTGAAGTTCCAAAAGACTGCCGCGCGCCAAAAGCGAAGGCTCCAAAAGCTTTCCTAATCCGATGCGGTTCAGATAAGCAGACAAGTTCCCCCGAGTATACGCCAGCCGCATCCTCTCCTGAAGACGAATAGCAGCCCGTACAAGAATTCCATCAAGGCGTTCATCAAAACCATCGTGCTTCATGAACACACCTCCGCTGCGAAAACTTGCGCATACTTAACTACCTTATAATTCGTTATCCTTAGGCAGGAATCCTGCTAACGCATCCAGATATTTTCTTCTTTTTAAATCACGTTGAGTGGCTTTGTCTTCCCTTTGACTTTCGTCTTGAGGGTGACAATAAAGGTCGTGCCTTTGCCTAATTCACTTTCGATACGGATATCTCCCTGATGGAGATTGACAATTTCCTGAGCAATCGCCAACCCCAAGCCATTGCCGCCCATCTCACGGGAGCGGGCCTTATCCACACGGTAGAACCGATCAAAGACTTTTTCCTGATCCTCCGGCGATATGCCAATTCCCGTATCGGCTACCGCCAGACTTACCTTGCCCTTTTCCGCCTTGCGGAATTCAACGGTTACGGTTCCTCCCGCTGGTGTATACTTCACAGCATTATCCACTAATATCAGCACCAGCTGACGAATCTTTTGCTCGTCGGCATGAATTACAGCTTTCGGCAACCGATCTGCCACGAGGGTGATTTTTTTCTGCTCGGCCAGCGGGGCCATAAGCCTTGCCGTTTGTGCTACCACGGCTCCAAAATCAAACTTCGACGGCTTGAGCTTCAAGGCCTTGTTGTCACTGCGGGCAACAACCAAAAGATCTCCGACAAGCTTCGTCATTTTCTTTACTTCATCCCGCACATCCTCAATGACTTGCTTGAGGAACGGCGACTTTATAGACGGGTCATTCTGTAAAAGATCTGCCGACGCCATGACGACAGCCAACGGCGTGCGCAGCTCGTGGCTGGCATCCGCAGCAAACTGGCGCTGCTTTTCATAGGCGGCTTTGAGCGGAACCATCGCCTTGCCGGAGAGGATATGACCGACAATCGTCGCGACAATCAGGGCCAGCAACCCCAGTCCGGCCATGATGGTCGTGGCTTTTTCCATACCATTGTACAACGCCGTGACATCTTTTCCCACATAAACCGTCTGCGGTGTCATCCCCGGCTGTTCAATCTTCTGCATGGTCATCATGATTTTCGTCTTATGTCCGTTTTCCCTCGGCTTCGTGACCACGTCCACTTCCCCTTCCCCCGAATTCCATTGGTTCATAACATCCAAGATAAAGGGTTCGATGCGAAAAGAAGCCGGGGAAAAATTAAACAAACGCCACCC
>CALYVJ010000212.1 GCA_945494195.1 uncultured Selenomonas sp.
GGAAAATCCCCGGGAAATGCTGCTGCTTTTTTATTATCCCTCGGAGTATTACCGAAGATATTTGGAAGCAGCTGAAAATTTCGAAGCCGTCGAAAGGATTTTCTGTGGCGATTTATTCCCAAAATCGATGGCCGCGAAGAAGTGCTGATCTATAAGATTGCCAGCTGAAGAAGGAGTTGGGCTCTTTTTTGACGAAGAAGTTTTGAAGAGCCGAATAAAGCCCAAATAATGGAGGAGAGCAAATGAACGAAAACATGGTAAAACGCAACGAACTGCTGGCCCAGACGGTAATCAAAGGGCTGCAGTCCCGCAACATGGAAGGTTTTTACGCCGTCGGCAAAGAAGAAGCGCTGAAAATTGCCTTAGACCTCATTCCGGAGGGCACTACCATTACGATGGGGGGCGGCATGAGTGTCCACGAAATCGGCCTGACGGAGGCCCTTAAAGCTGGTAACTACAACTTTATTGATCGGGAAAAGTTTGCAGACCGCCGGCAGGCCATGCTGCAGGCCTACGATGCCGATGTATTCCTTACGAGCACCAATTCCATGACCAGGGACGGCGTGCTCGTAAATATCGATGGCAATGCCAACCGGGTCTCGGCCATTGCCCAGGGCCCGAAGAAGGTCCTCTTCATCGTCGGCCTCAACAAAGTCTGCGGCGACCTCGACGGCGCCATGAAACGCGCCCGCAACGTGGCGGCTCCCATCAACGCCCAGCGCTTCGGCCTCGATACGCCCTGTGCCAAGACTGGTGCCTGCTTCGATTGCAAGAGCCCGGACACCATCTGCTGCCAATTCCTGATCACCCGATATTCCAAACATAAAGGCCGCATCCAAGTTATCCTTGTCAACGACAACCTAGGATTCTGATAACTAAATTACGCCATAACATCGAAAAGCACTTGCTGAAGAACGAAATAGCGGGTGCTTTTCCTATGGTTTCATGGTATAATGATTGTTTGTAAACTCCCATAAAGGCAGGTGGAAATGATGAAGAAGGAAACGATTGAAAAGGTTAACGCGGAAATTGCCAACTGGCAATACTTGCAAGATCTGCCAGAACAATGGTATGGCTTCCAGCTCGACCGCAATACTGAAATTTCCAAAGACAGTTATGACCTTTATCGTTATGTGAATGAGATGCTTCATAAGAGTGCAACCATTTACTTTCATGAAGAAACGCATGAGTATAAAGTGCGTTTGAAAATCGGGCTTATTGAATTTTGCCGGATAGAATTTATCACAGCAAACCTCGAAGTGTTTGAAAAACTTTTGAAAAGTCAATTTGAACAAATGCTTATGGATATGGTGGATTTTAATCCTAAAAGCCTTAGTTCGATTGTGCTGGATAAAAAAATCACCACCTGGGAAGCCGGTACAAAACTGCCGGAAACCATTGAAGGATTCCACCTCTTTATTTCGCCAGCCCAGCCAGTGAAAATAAACAATGGGTCTTATATTATCATCGATTATGTCGACTTTTCGTTGGAGAGCAGTTTTACCGTTTATTATAACATTTATCGCGATGAATTTTTTGCTGAGGCACGTATCTGGAATATCCCGGATGTTAATTATGACTTTGATTCCAATGAACTGTCTGAACTCGAGGCAAAGATGCATCAGCACTTTATCCCGCGGCTTATCGATATTCGCACCCGGGCAGAAAAAGAAGCGGCCGCAAAAGAGGCAAAACAAGCGGAGGATGAACAGCCAGTATGATTATTATAGACAAAGCAATCCTGCACATTTTGGATTTCAATTCCGGCATGACTGTATATTCCGATGAGGAACTCACGGTACAGGACAGCATTGAAACGTTCCTTTATAAACATATAGAAAAATCCTGGGGCAGCCAGGATGCTAAACCCGGCACATTTTACGAGGACAGTGCCTTCCAGGAAAAACTCAATGCCTATCTGTCTGGCGAAATGAGTTTTGTTCCCTTCTCCAAGGAAATCACCCATACTCTGGAAGAGGCATTCACCCATGCCGAGGAGATGGCCTCAGCGGATGTGATTATCGCTGATGTTCGCATTGACGACAATCGTCAGATTGTGGTATTCAAATCCAACAGCCATATCGGTTATACGCATCAGATCAATCAGACCGAAAACGGCATTAAGAATGAAATCATCAATCACTATTCGATCATGCCGAACCTTACCCAGAAAATGGAGGAGTTCGCCTTTATCGATACGGAAAGCAAGACAATCTCCGTCTGTGCCCAAAAATATACAATTGATGGCAACAGCATCCAGGTATTTCCCGAGATCCTGCTAGAATGCAGCCTGACGCCATCTCCGAAGGAGGCCATCAAAAACCTCAGTAAAACGGCGGCCAAAGTAGCTGAGGCCTACGGACAGGATAAAGTAGCTACCGAAGTGGCCGTAAAAAGCTATGTAGCCGAAAACATGCAAGAGACTGATGAGCTGGATCTGGTAGAGGCCGGCAAGGAAATCTTCAAGAATAATCCTTCTATGCAGTCGGATTTTGATACGGCCATTAAAGATGCTGGCTTCACAGAGCCCGTAAAGATGGATCAGGAGGCAACCTTAAAGAAGATGTGCAAACACAAGCTCAAGACCGATACGGGCATAGAGCTTACTATTCCTACCGATTACTTTGATAACATTGAGTATGTGGAGTTCAACAATAACGACGACGGAACACTTTCCATAACGCTCAAGCACATTTCAAATATCGTTAATCGTGGATAAGGAGTTTCTATGCAGGTAAATGGGGATTTAGCAAATATCAAGACCTACGTACTGGAAAAACTCCAGTCACTCTATGTGCTTTCGGTACCTATTGGTCAGCTCTCGACCAAAGAATTAAATGCTGCCATGCTAGAAATCACAGACATACTTGGCCGTGAAGTGGCAGTTTATATCAATCGCCAGGGAAAAATCTTGCAGGTGTCCCTAGGGGATACCGGAACCGTTGATTTACCAGAATTCCAACGTCAGGTGCGCGGCGACAAACGGCTGTCCGGTATCCGCTGTGTCCATACCCATCCAAGCGGGGACGTGCGATTAAGCGACCCGGACTTGTCTTCCCTGCGCCGTCTTCGCTTCGACTGCATGGCGGCTATCGGCCGCCATCATAAAGAAGGCATCATGGGCACCATGGGATTTTTTACTGGCGAGATAACGGAAGAGGGGATGGAGGAACTTCAGACCTATGGACCGGTCAAGGAGAAGACCCTCGACCAAATCAATCTCAGTATGCTCGTAACGGCAATCAATAAAAAACTGGGAGCACAAAACCTCAAGAATACCGATGATGAAACCGAGCGGGCGATTTTAGCCGGTGTGGAACAACCGGGCAAACAACTCTGGTCGATTGAAGAATCTATGGCAGAGCTCGCCCGGCTTGCTGATACGGCTGGTGCCAAGATTGTGGGGCAATTTACCCAACGCAAAGAAAAGCCCGATGCAGCCTTTTTCCTTGGCAAAGGCAAAGTTTCTGAAATAGCCATGGAGATTCAAAACACCGATGCCAATCTCCTGATTTTAGACGATGAACTCACGCCTTCCCAGCAGCATAACTTAGAACAGACCCTGGGCATTAAAGTCATCGACCGGACCGCTTTGATCCTTGATATTTTTGCTCAACGTGCCCGCTCTAAGGAAGGCAAGCTCCAAGTTGAGCTTGCCCAGCTAAAATACAATTTGCCTCGTTTAGGCGGCCAGGGCCTCGTGCTCTCGCGCCTTGGTGGCGGCATCGGCACCCGCGGCCCCGGTGAGACAAAACTCGAAGTCGACCGCCGCCGCATCTATACCAAAATCCACGATATTGAAAAACAAATAGAGGGGCTCAAAAAAAGCCGCAACCTGCATCGGGAGCGCCGCAAGGAATCAAGGATTCCTCTTGTCGCTCTGGTCGGTTACACCAATGCAGGCAAATCCACCTTGCTGAATAAGCTGACCGGATCGGAAGTTTTTGCCGAAGATAAACTCTTTGCTACTCTTGATCCTACCACTCGCCATCTGGTATTGCCGGAAAAACAGGAAATCCTGCTG
>CALYVJ010000213.1 GCA_945494195.1 uncultured Selenomonas sp.
AGGCAACACCGCAATCTTTCGTTCATCAAAACTTCGCACTACCCGTGCCATCTGCTTCATGCGCTTATCGAGCTCTGCTGCTAACTGGAGCATATGCTTCGGGTCATCGGTTTTCAGCGGATACGTATTGCCATAGATTTCCACCAAGACCCGTTCCGCTTGTTTTTTCATTTCTTCTGCCATGATTTCCCTCTTACGCGCGCAGTTCCGCCTGGAACTTGTCCTCAACGGCTTTGAGGATGCTGTTGAAGTCTGCATCGGCCTCCCCATCGGTCAGGGTCTTGTCCTTGGACTGGAACTTGAGGTTGAAGGCCAGGCTCTTCTTGCCTGCGGCCACATGCTCCCCCGTGTAGACATCAAACAGCGTCACGCCGCAGAAGAATTTGCCACCATTCTTCTCGATAACAGCCTTGATTTCGCCTTCAGCGACCGTCTCGTCGACGACGATGGCCAGGTCCCGCGCGATAGCCGGATATTTCGGCAGCGATTCGTAATGGAAATTCTTGGCCGTGTATTTCATCAGCGTCTCGACATCCATCTCGAAGAGATAGACCTTCTGCTTGATGCCAAAGTTCGCGGCCACCGCCGGATGAAGCTCACCGACCGTTGCGATTACCTCGCGGCCCTTCTTGAAGAGGGCCGTCTTGCCCGGATGCAGGGCGAAATACTCGCCAGCCTCAACCGTATAGCCAGCAATCGACAACGCCTGGAAGAGTTCCTCGACGATGCCCTTCATATCGTAGAAGTCCACCATCTCATTTCCCTGGTTCCAGCCAAACGGATGACGACGGCCCGTGATAAGGCCAGTCAGCTTGATGACCTCATCGGGCAGCTCCGTAACCGGCAGGGCCTTCGGGAAGAATACCGGCGCCACGTCGAACAGGCGGATATCGGTATTCTTGCGCGCAAAGTTGCGCACGGCATTTTCCATGATGCTCGTCAGCAAGCTCGTGCGGACCAGCGGTGCATCATCGGTCAACGGATTCATGATGGGGATAGCCTGGCGAAGCGGACTATCGGCCGGCACCTGCATCTTATCAAACATCTCGGTGCTCGTGAAGCTGAACGACAGCTCCTCCGTCATGCCAAGGCTGGCGAGCACATGCTTGATTTTATCGATGAAGTTCTGGCGATCGCTCTGACGGCCCTGCATGATGCTGCCGCGCGGCGACGTCGACAGGATATTATCAAAGCCATAGATACGCGAAACTTCCTCGGAAAGATCCTCCATATAGGTGCAGTCATTACGCCAGGACGGAACCGTAGCCGTATAGACCTCCGCGCCTTTCTCCTCGATGGCAAAGCCAAGGCTTTCAAGAATCTCGACCATCTTAGCCCCAGCCAGCTTCGTGCCCAGGCGCTTGTTGATCTGCTCCGCCGTGAAGTCAATCTTGACCGGCTCTTTCGGCTGCGGATAAACATCGACGATGCCCTTCGTAACCGTGCAGGCGCCCATTTCCTGCAGGAGCTGGGCCGCACGGTCGAGGGCTCGCGGCGTATTCGTTACATCGACCCCGCGCTCGAAGCGGCCCGATGCCTCAGAATGCAGGCCGCAGCTGCGTGACGTACGGCGAATGTTCGGACCGTAGAACGAAGCTGCCTCGAGAACAACCGTCGTAGTCTTCTCGGTGACTTCCGTCTCGAGACCGCCCATGACACCAGCGAGACCTGCCGGCTTCTCAGCATCGGCAATGACAAGCTCCGTTCCCTTAGCCACGCGCGAAGAATCGTCCAGCGTATGAAGATTCTCGCCAGCCTTAGCCACGCGGGCCGTCAGCTGCTGCCCCTTGATTTCATCATAGTCGTAGGCATGCATCGGCTGGCCGAGCTCGATCATGACAAAATTCGTGACATCGACAACATTGTTGATGGCGCGAATGCCAGCTCCCTCCAGGCGCTGCTGCATCCACTCCGGCGACGGGCCAATCTTGACGTTTTTCAAGACGCGCGCCGAGAAACGGTCGCAGAGGTCATTGGCCTCAATGCCGATTTTAATCATGTCAGCCGCCTGGGCCTCATCGTCCTCATTGACCTTGATTTCCGGATAATGGGGCTCATTGCCCGTGAGTACCGCCGCCTCGCGCACGAGGCCCATAACGCTGAAGCAGTCGCCGCGGTTGGCCGTGAGCTCGAACTCGAGCACGACATCGTCAAGGCCCAGCACATCTTTGGCCGGCACGCCAACTGGCGTATCCGCCGGCAGGATGTAGATGCCGTTCTTCTGCTCCTCCGGCAGTTTGTCGAGATCCATGTGGAGCTCATCGGCCGAGCAAAGCATGCCGTTGGACGGCAGGCCGCGCAGCTTGCCCTTTTTAATATGAAGTCCGTTCGGCAGATGCGCACCAATCATAGCGACCGGCACGATTTGGCCCTCTTTGACATTCTGGGCCCCCGTGATGATCTGGATGAGCTCTTTTTCGCCCACATTCATCTGGCAGATCTGCAGATGGTCCGAATCTGGATGTGCCTCGAGCTTTTCAATCCGGCCCGTCACGACCTTGTCGAGGCCCTCGTCCGCACGGATGACGTTTTCGACCGGCACGCCGGACATCGTATATTTATCGGCAAGTTCTTCTGCCGTTTCGTTGAATTTGATATAATCGTTCAGCCATTTAATGGAAACCTGCATCGTATAACCTCCTCAATCTCAGAACTGGCTCAGGAAACGCGTGTCGTTATCGTAGAACAAGCGCAGGTCATCGACACCGTAGGACAACATAGCGATGCGCTCAACACCCATGCCGAACGCAAAACCGCTGACCTTCTTCGGATCGTAGCCGCTCATCTCGAGGACATGCGGATGAACCATGCCGGCACCAAGGATTTCAAGCCAGCCCGTACCCTTGCAGACCTTGCAGCCTTCGCCATGGCACATGACACAGGAAATATCGACCTCAGCCGACGGCTCCGTGAACGGGAAGAAACTCGGACGGAAGCGGACACCGACATTCTCGTTGAAAATCTGATGCAGGAAGAGCTCGAGCGTCCCCTTGAGGTCCGCGAGGCTGATGCCCTCGTCAATGACCAAGCCCTCAACCTGCGTGAACATCGGCGAATGCGTCGCATCGTACTCATCGCGGCGATAGACGCGGCCCGGCGCAATCATGCGGATCGGCTTATTCGGCTCACTAGCCTGCATCGTGCGGGCCTGAACCGGCGACGTCTGTGAACGCATCAAAATCTCTTCGGTGATATAGAAGGAATCCTGCATATCGCGGGCCGGATGATCCTTCGGCAGATTCAGCGCCTCGAAGTTGAAGTAATCGCGCTCGATTTCGGGGCCTTCTTCCACACTGAAGCCCATGTGCACGAAAATATCCTTGATGCGCTCAAGCGTCAGCGTCAGCGGATGCAGGTGGCCCATCGGCACATTGCGGCCCGGCAGCGTCACATCGATGCGCTCACTGGCAAGACGTGCCTCGAGTTCTTTCACTTCAAGCACCTTTTTCTGCTCGCCAATCAGCGCTTCAATCTCGCCCTTGGCCGCGTTGACAATCGCACCGACTTTCGGACGCTCCTCCGGGCTGAGGCTACCCATGCCACGCAGGATAGCGGTGAACTCACCCTTCTTACCCAGATATTTTACGCGGATATCGTTAAGAGCAACCACATCGCTGGCGCCCTTGACGGCTGCGGCAGCTTCTGCCTTCAGCTGTGCAATCTTCTCTTCCATCGAATAACCTCCTACTATCAAAAAAGCCCTCGCCCCTTGCGCAACAGCGCACGAGGGGCGAAGGCATAAATTCGCGGTACCACCCTGATTTCTCACTCAAATGACTTTAACGCAGTCCTACGTCCGGCATTTCCTCCGAAAGACTCCAAAGCGAACTTCACCCCGCCACACCGCCCCCTTTCCACCAGCCGGGGACTCTCTAAAGATGTTCTGCGAGCCTACTCTTCTTTTTCATCGTCACGATACGTTAAAGTGTAACATAGATAGCCGCTTTTTGCAAATCGGCAGCAGCAATTGTATGTGTCAAGAAGTTCTCGGTAAATTTCCCCCGTATACAAAGATATGCTTGC
>CALYVJ010000214.1 GCA_945494195.1 uncultured Selenomonas sp.
GTTCCTTCCTCCTTGATTGTCATCGCCCCGCGCCCGTGGTTCGACCGCCCCGCGCCCAAGACGCGTTCGCCCCACGGGCGTGACGCGACCGCCCCGCGCCCGTGAACCGATGACCGAATGCGCAGATAAGCAGAACTCCCTGCCTTGGAGAAACGATTTCCTGCGAGATTGCGATAGAAGTGTAGATTAAGCCGTTTACACCCATGCCCATCATAGAATACGACCTCCGCGAGCAGCCCCACGCCTCCGGCGAGAAAGCAGCCGGCTATTACCCCGTTGCCGTGAGCCACAACAAGGCTGACGAGCGCAAGCTGCACGCCGACATCTCCCATGCCACAACCTTGACCCCGTCCGACCTCGCCGCAGCCCTCAGCGCCGTTGCCGAGTTCGTGGCGCGGCATCTGTCGCAGGGCGACCGCGTGGAACTACCCGGCATCGGTACGTTCAGCCTGCGTCTCGGCGCGGACGGTCCGATAGAGTACCGCGACGATAAGCAACTCTCACGCCGCCTGCAGATACGCGGCATCCGCTTTTTGCCCAAGCAAGAACTGCTCGCTTCCGTGCGCGAAGAAGCCCGTTTCCGCCGCTCCGGCAAACCGAGCCTCGCTGCCGCCGAACTGTCCGACGCGGACGTAGCCTCGCGCCTTGCCTCCCGCCTGTCGGCGTCAAAAGAGCGACTGCTCACCCGCGCCGACATCCAGTCCGCCCTCGGCTATTCCAAGACCCGCACCCTGCGCAGCATTCCCGGTTGGGTGGAGCGCGGCCTGCTCGAAAAGCTCGGCACTCCCCATTCACCCTACTACCGTCTCAACTCCGTAAACGACGACGCAGAACAACAGCGTCAACCCGTCACCAGTGCTGGGTTCATCACCCCCAACCCGTAACAAATAACCATTTGCAAATCAGCCGGTAATCCTCGACAGTGACGGGTATGTATAGTTTTTAGGGGTAAAATTTTGCGTAAAGGTCAAAATGGCCGGTTATCTCGTTTATGGTCTTCGATGCAGGTACCGCCACAGAAGTACACGCACATTATCGAGCGAATGATTTCGCTGTACTGATAACCGAAAAGTTTGCATCTAAAACCGAGTGTCGAGTCAACAATTCCGCTCAAAACTCAGTTAAATTCGTCCATAATTGGCAAAAGTCCGCCAAAAGCGGTGATTTTGCCATATTTAAGTTGTATTTTTGCCATGTCAGTGAACTTCCCAATGAAGTTGAGTCGTATCACTAAGTTTGGTGAAATTTCTGACATAGCAAAACCCTGGGCAATATTTTGTTGCCCAGGTTATTATAAAAATTCTCAACAAACTATGCTGTGAATTCTATGAATCAATAATTAGAGGAAATACCAATCATGCAGAACCACATTTTCGACATTACCAACACCCGCGATTTTCTACAGCATTTCCTTACAAATTGGCGCACCAAAAGCATTTCACCCGAGATGGTGGAAAAACTTAAGGAAAACAGCAAGAGCGATCCTTATGCCGCCTATGGGTATGGAAGATGGCTATCACTGGTAAACCCTGACGGTAAAAGCATCAGAAAAGCAGAACTGCTTCTAACTTGGGCAGGAAGTAATGGTGTACAGGATGCCAATGCCGCCCTTGCCAGAATGTACTATGAAGGCCGGATTGAAGCTGATGAAGCCATGCCGCAAATGCACGCCTTCATGTTAGACTCCGCCTATAAACTAGGTAGCGAACTTGCCCAATATCAGACGCTTGAGAATCTCATTTATGGAGAATATGGAGTTCGGAAGGATCCTGCTCTGGCGGCCGATATCCTGAGGAAGCATTTGGAGAAAAATCCAGAGAGTGATCCGATTTATTATGACCTTCTGGGACGGGCTTTGGAATCATCCGATACGGAATCTGCGGAAAAAGCATATATTTCCAGTTTGGAACGAGGTAATACGGAGAGTTATTTTTCCCTGGCCAATTTTTATCGGACTCAGCGTGAAGAATCCAGAGCTTGCGCCATAGCGGAAGAAGGAGCACGACTTGGAGCCGTAAACTGCCGTCGTTTCAAGGCAGCGATGGAGTGTGACGATTTTCTGGCATTGTCTCCGGAAGAGCGGACAATCCTTCACCAAGAAATTGACGAAGGATTGGATTATGCCATTGCACGCCATGACGGTTTTGCCTGCTACCTTAAGGGGGCCTTATTGTTTTTGGGACATCTCGGTTATTCCGAAAACCATGAAGAGGCATTGAGACCGTTGTCTCGTGGCTGCGAGTTGGGGAAGGCCAACTGCTTTTGGCTTAAAGCTTACATCCAACACATACACGGAGACAATCTTTCGGACGAAATGAAATCATCAGCCCAGGATATAGCGAGAGCCTGCCTGCAGGCGGCACGCTTGGGCGACAGGGAGGGATTCACCCTTGAGCAAGTGGCTCGCGGATATGTTACCGGCTTGCTCTCCAAGTACGAAAAAGAGATAGAACGGCTTTGGCTCAAAGAATACCTTGCCGCAAATCCGGAAGAAGATGACACAAAGGATTGTGCTGCCGTCACGTTGGTTTATCCCCAAGGCTTCTACTATGCAATGGATGTAGAAGAAGGAGAAGACGATCTCGACTTGGAAGCGCTCTCCTCCCGGACGGAAGCCCGCGGATATGACGTCGTTCATTATTCGCCGATTCTGAATCGCATTACAAAGACGCTTGCTTTGGATAAAGAATCTTGCCATTTGGCTATGCTTGTGGATAAGGATGGGCTTATGAGAGACCTGCCTGATAATATGGTGGGGACTCTTGTCTATGGCCAGGGACAGGAAATTCGTGGCACGGTAGTGTTTGTTCTGGAGGATGACAACACATATCGCTTGATGCCAATGAAAGGTCTTCAGCGAATCTATATGTTTTTGCAGATGCTTGGAGCCGCTACAGGAGACCTTATGCGTCAGCCATCTTCGGAGGAGTTGGAAGCCATCGGAATGGAAGATTCGGGTGGCTTCGAAGAATATGACGATCCGGATATTCTTGACGATGAAAGCGGGCAGGAGCAGGAAATTGAAGAGGACATGGTGGCTGTCGATACTTCCAGGGAGGAAGAACCACGCGAACTGGTAGTGCCAGTGGCGGAGGTGAAAGAAGGTATCAATAATTGCAATCTTTGTATTGACACGTTGATTGTCACACTTCCAGACAGTCGGGAATTCTGGTTTGAGTCAACTGATGATCTCATATTGGAACTGGGTATCAAAAGCACTATCGAGAAGAATATCACCCGGCACGGCGGCTATATGATTGACGAGTGGCAATATGTGGACACACGTCAGATTCCCATTGATATCCGCTCACATATCCATTTCAAATTCACGGACGAGCAGTGAAAGCCTGATCAACATCTTCAGCCACTTTTGTGTGGGTAAGTGATTTATCGCTTGCCGCAATTATATAAAAAAATTCCTGCAATAAGGGGAAGCCACCGAAGGCCACGTTGTCTATTGGAGCCAGCTGGTCCGCACCATAAAGAGCCACCGCGAGCGCCGAATTGACGACAGCGACCTCCGAGCAATAGCAAGAGAAATCCGCACCGCCAACATCACCGACAAAGAAACCCGCTCCAAACACAACGCAGGCGTCAAAGGTGCAGCCCGCCGACCAGCCCGCCAACCAGCGGCGCTACAACCTCGCGGGCCAGCGCGTGCCTGCCAACTACAAGGGTCTCGTCATCCAGAATGGCCAGAAACACCTGGTAAAATAAAGAATCATTCGCCGTTGTACGGCATATCCTAAACTCATCCGCCCGTTATTTTGTGAGGACAAGATAACGGGCGGATGAATTTTTTTGCGGTGGCACCGAAGGGGCGGAGAGGCGCCGGCGGGGTCAGGAGAGGTAGCGATAGTGGCGGCGGCGGGCCAGATAGTCGGACTCGGCCTGGTGGCGGTAGGCCTCGCGCTCGAAGCGGATGCGGTAGTAGGCCTCCATGCGGTTGCGGTAGCGCACCATGAGCACCAGCCACTCGGCGGCGTACC
>CALYVJ010000215.1 GCA_945494195.1 uncultured Selenomonas sp.
CATGGGCGGCCGGAAACGAGCGAGAATGAGTCAGTGGTTGCGGTGGTGGATGCGCATGAAGAGACCCTTGTTGGACTCCGGTTTGCGTTCAGTGAGCAGATTTCAATCGGCCGCGGCGATGATAATGATATTATGATTCCGGAGGGATTTGTGTCCCACCATCACGCCGTCATCTATCAGCATGGCAGTCAGTATGTCATCGAGGATCTTGGCAGCGTGAACCATACATATGTGAATGATCAGGTGCTTCAAGGCAGAGCCTATATTAAGTCGGGAGATATTGTCCGCATCGGCATGGTCGCACTGAGATTCGAGAGGTGAGCAGATGATTCAGGTATATGAGGCTACCGACGTTGGACTGGTGAGAAAAGGCAACGAGGACAGTGCGGATGTATTTGAACCGGCAACTTATGTGGTTGCTGATGGCATGGGAGGTCATGTAGCAGGCGAGGTAGCCAGCCGCATGCTGGTAGATAGTGTACGGCGGAAACTGACCGGTACAGCAGCAATCGGGGAGGATGCATTGTGCGAGGCAATTCTGGCCGGCAATCAGGCAATCCTGGAGAGTGAGAAAGACCATCCCGACTATAAGGGTATGGGGACGACTGCTACCGTCATGCATATTGAGGGAAATGAGGCCTGCTGGGCTCATGTCGGCGACAGCCGGCTCTATTTGCTGCGGGGCGGCGAGATGAAGCAGGTTACCAGAGATCACTCCTATGTCGAAGAACTCGTAGCCGAAGGAACGATTACAGAGGAAGAGGCCAAAGTTCATCCCAAGCGCAACTTCCTGACGCGGGCCGTGGGGGTGCAGCCGGATCTTACTGTGGATTCGGGGCACTTTTTGCTGGAACCACAGGATATCCTGATACTAGCAACCGATGGACTCATGAAACTGGTGGAAGATGAGGAGATTCGTCAGGTGATTGAATCAGCCACAGGGGATCCGGCCAAGGAACTGGTGACACGGGCACTTAACGCAGGTGGTAATGATAATGTAACGGTAATTGTGGTGGTGTACAATTCATGAAGAACTGGGGATTAATGGCAGCTCCGCTGGGCATCGTCCTCTTCGGCATGAGCGTGCTTTATTTAAAAATGAATCCGGGCGGTTCGAAACTTACTGCAGAGGTCCTGCAGGGACCGCTTAATTATGTACCGTGGATGGCAGCGGTGATTCTGCTGGCTTTGTTCATTCAGGCTGTTATCATCAAACGGCGGGAAGATACATTCCTGTTTCCTATCGTGCTGACCCTTTGCAGTGTCGGCATTGTGGAAATCGCTCGCTTAAAGCCGGCACTTTTGGTTCGCCAACTGCAATGGCTTTGTGTGGCCATGGTGGTGATGATTCTGGTGCTGAGGTTCTGGGGGCGTATCCGGCGGATGCTGGGGTATCCTTATTTGTTAGGGGTAGCCTGTATTTTCCTGTTGGGGCTGCCGCTGTTGTTTGGTACGGAAATCGGCGGCAGCAAGAACTGGTTGGTCTTGGGACCAATTTCGATTCAGCCGTCAGAGTTTGGCAAGATATTGATTGTCTTTTTCTTGGCCGCGTATTTGTCAGACCACCGGCGCGTATTGACGCTTCCGGCTCATCGCATCTTTTTGCTGCAGCTGCCATCATTGCGCTTTATTGCCCCCCTCATCTGCATTTGGGGGATGGCGGTTTTGATGTTTGTCGTGGAGAAGGACTTGGGATCAGCCTTGCTGTTTTTCGGCATGGCGGTGCTCATGACCTATATGTCCACGGGCAGCAAATCCTACGTGTTCTTGGCACTGGCGTTTATGGGAGTTGCTGCAGCTGCCAGCTATGCTGCCTTTGGCCATGTGCGGGTGCGCTTTGACATCTGGCTGAATCCTTGGCAGGACCCCAATGGTATGGCCTATCAGGTCGTGCAGTCGCTGTTTGCCTTTGGTACTGGTGGAATTTGGGGGACGGGCTTTGGCTATGGACATCCGGGCTTTATCCCTGAAGTTCATACGGATTTTATCTTTGCGGCAATTGCTGAAGAGATGGGACTTATTGCGACTATGATGCTGATGACCTGCTATGTGTTATTCTTCTGGCGTGGCATAAAGACAGCCCTTTCCTGCCGCAAGGAAAAGGAAGTGCTGCTGGCGGCAGGCTGCTGTTCCCTGATGCTTTTGCAGGCCTTTATCATCGTCGCCGGTGTTACGAAGTTTTTGCCACTGACTGGCATCACGCTGCCCTTTATCAGTTATGGCGGCAGCTCAATGGTTTCCAGTTTTGTGTTGCTGGGACTTTTAATTTCGTTATCAAAGGAGCAGGAACATGGCTGATTGGAAAATCAAGCGGCAAATCCTGCAGGCGGCATCGTTTTTGTTGGTGCTGACAGGTCTTTTGACCGCATATATTATCTATTTGTCGACCTGGGAGGCCGACAGTCTGGCCAATAATTCCTTGAACATGCGTGGGGCGGCAGCCCGGGCAGATATCCGCCGGGGCGCTATTCTCGATGCTAAGGGACGGGTGTTGGCACAGAACCGGGCTGATGGTAGCCGCAGCTATCCCATGGGGGAATCCATGGCGGCGGTTACCGGCTATAACGGGGAGAAAATTGGCAGTGCTGGTGTGGAAGGTCATGCCAACCGTGAGTTATTAGGTCTTTCCGATGATTTAAGCCATTTAGGGCCCGCATCCCAGCTGTTTCAGTCGGAACAGGGCAATGATGTCAAGCTGACCATTGAATCTGATGCGCAGCAGGCAGCTTTTGATGGCCTCGATGGCCGCAAGGGCGCTGTAGTGGTGCTCGATGCGGAAACTGGCGCGGTTCTGGCCATGGTAAGCTCGCCTTCTTATGATCCCAATGACATCGAGGCCAATTGGCAGGCGCTTTCCAAACAGGCCGACGGCGCACTTTTAAATCGCGCCGTTCAGGGGATGTATCCGCCGGGGTCGACCATTAAGCCGATGATTGCGGATGCAGCCTTGACAGAAGGAGTGTCCGATGAACAGGAAGTCTTCGACTGCTCGGGAACTTTGGATGTAGGCGCCGGCGAGACAATCCGGGAGAGCCATGGTGAGGTTCATGGTAAAGTGAATCTGCGCAAGGCACTTACCGAGTCCTGTAACGTGACTTTCGGTACTTTAGGAATGCGCCTGGGGGATGAGAAACTTAAGAAAGCTTTCGAGCGCTTTGGCTTTGACAAGGGCTTGGGGGGAGAAATCCTCATGGAGGGATCACATCTGCCAGCCTTTGGCAAATTGGGCAATGGCGATTTGGCACAGACTGGTATCGGCCAGAGCACCCTGCTGGTTACGCCCATGCATATGGCTTTGATGGCAGCGGCTTTCGCCAATGGCGGCGTTGTTATGAAGCCGTATTTGGTGCAGCAGGTTATTACGCCAGGCGGAACCGTGATTCAGGATACACGCCCTACCAAATGGCTGACGGCGACAACAGGAGCGATGGCTGCCAAGATTGACAGCTTTATGGAGGAGGTTGTCACCAAGGGAACTGGCCGGGCTGCTCAAGTAAGCGGTGTGCGGGTAACAGGCAAGACTGGTACCGCAGAAAATGCCGCTGGCGAAGACCATGCCTGGTTTATCGGTTCAGCTGAACTTCGTAACCGCCGCATTGTTTTTGCCATTATCGTAGAAAATGGTGGCAGTGGCGGAACCCAGGCGGCACCGATTGCCCGCAAGGTAATCCTGTCCCTGCAGAATTAACCGGCAGGGATTTCCGATAGACTATATCTTTACCTAGGAGGAACATGAATGATACAGCGTGTCTTAGATCAGCGCTACGAGCTGCAGGAGCAGATTGGCGGCGGCGGTATGGCCGACGTCTACAAGGCAAATGACCTGCTCCTTAACCGGCCGGTAGCCGTTAAAATCCTGCATGATCAATTCAAGAGCGATACCGAATTTATCGATAAATTTAATCGCGAGGCGCAGGCTGCTGCCCGTCTTTCCCACCCGAATATCGTCAATATTTACGACGTAGGGGTAAT
>CALYVJ010000216.1 GCA_945494195.1 uncultured Selenomonas sp.
ACTGTAAATCTGTCATCTTCGGATTACGATGGTTCGAATCCATCCCTGCCCACCATCATGGCGGCGTAGCTCAGTTGGCTAGAGCATGCGGTTCATACCCGCAGTGTCAGGAGTTCAAATCTCTTCGCCGCCACCAATTTTACGAATGAACCCCTGCAGAAGGGGTTTTATTTATGTATAATGTCGAAAAATAATTTCACCTTGTCAAGGTTTTTTTATTGACAGCCTGTAGCAAGTGTGATAAATTGTATTAGTGACATTGTGAAAGAGTCATAGTTTCTGAGCGTAAGGGGTGTAATAAGAGATGCGCAACAATATCACGTTGGAGTGCACGGAGTGCAAAAGCCGCAACTACCGTACCAACAAGAACAAGAAGAACAACCCGGATCGTCTGGAGTTCAATAAGTACTGCAAGTTCTGCAAGAAGCACACGCTGCACAAAGAGACGAAATAATCGCTTTAGCGGGTTGAACGGAGATGTGAAGTAACTGTGAAGAAATTCATAGACGAAGTAATCGCCGAGATGAAAAAAGTATCCTGGGCAACAAAGAAGGAGCTTTTCAACTATACGATAGTTGTCGGCATCGCTGTTGCGATTGTCTGCGCCCTGATTTGGTTCTGCGATACGGTCTTTGCAAGATTGTTCCACATCATTTTAAGGTAAGCAGGGTGAGATAAGCATGGCAGACAAGGACGAGATGGATTTCCGTCAGGACAATCCTGGCAGAGCCTGGTATGTAATCCATACCTATTCAGGTTACGAGAATAAAGTTAAAGCGAATCTCGAACGCCTGATTCACACGGCCAATATGAGCGATATGATTTTTAATGTCGTTGTTCCAGTAGAGGATGAGGTCGAAATCAAGGACGGCAAGAAAAAAGTCGTTCCGAGAAAAGTCTTCCCAGGCTATGTGCTGGTTGACATGATTGTCGATGAGCATTCCTGGTACGTTGTGCGCAACACCACTGGTGTAACGGGGTTTGTCGGTTCGGAGAAACACCCGATTCCGCTTACTGATGCTGAAGCGAAACGTATCTTGAAATCCATGGGCGAGGAAGAGCTCAAACCCGAACTGGACGTTTCCGTCGGGGATGTGGTTCGCATCAACTCGGGTGTTTTTGAGAACTACACGGGTACTGTTTCTGAGATTGATCAGGAAAAAGGCCGCTTGAAAGTTCTTGTAGAAGAAACCCCGATTGACCTTGGCTTCAATCAGGTCGAAACGCTCTAATTGAAGCCACTAAAATCCATTTTGGGGAGGTGTAAATACAATGGCAAAGAAAGTTTCTAAGATTGTCAAGCTCCAGGTTGTTGCTGGTAAAGCTAATCCGGCTCCTCCGGTAGGTCCGGCTCTTGGTCAGGCTGGTGTCAACATCATGGGCTTCTGTAAGGAATTCAACGAGAGAACCAAAGCACAGGCTGGTCTTGTTATCCCTGTTGTTATTACGGTTTTTGAGGATAGATCCTTCACGTTCATTACCAAGACTCCGCCGGCTGCTGTCCTTCTGAAGAAGGCTGCTAAGATCGACAAAGCTTCTGGTGAGCCGAACAAGAACAAAGTTGCTAAACTGCCGCGTGCAGAGGCAATGAAGATTGCTGAGAGCAAGATGGCTGACCTCAACGCTGCTGACATCGAGGCTGCTACCCGCATGATCGAGGGTACGGCACGCAGCATGGGGATTGAAATCGTTGACTAATTGTTGATGGTTTCATCCTGTGGGAGGCATTTACCGTTATTACCACGAGAGGAGATTACTTACAATGGCTAAAGCTGGTAAGAAATATCAGGACGCTTGCAAGCTCGTAGAAGCTGGCAAGGTCTATACGGCTGCTGAAGCTATGGAACTCGTCAAGAAGACGGCTACGGCGAAATTCGATGAAACCATCGAACTGCACGTTCGTCTCGGCGTTGATCCGAAATATGCTGATCAGCAGGTCCGCGGCGCTATGGTTCTGCCGCATGGCACGGGTAAATCCAAGCGCGTACTCGTCTTCGCAAAAGGCGAGAAAGTTAAGGAAGCTGAAGCAGCAGGTGCTGACTTCGTTGGTTCCGATGAAATCGTCCAGAAGATCCAGGGCGGCTGGCTCGACTTCGATGTCGCTGTCGCTACTCCGGACATGATGGGCACGGTCGGTCGTCTTGGTAAGGTCCTTGGTCCTCGCGGCCTCATGCCGAACCCGAAACTGGGCACGGTTACGATGGATCTCACGAAGGCTATTTCCGAGATTAAAGCAGGTAAAGTCGAGTACCGTACTGATAAAGCAGGTAATGTACACTGCCCAATCGGTAAGGCATCCTTCGACGCTGAGAAGCTTCAGCAGAACTTCCAGGCCCTGATTGATACACTGAACCGTGTAAAACCGGCTGCTGCTAAAGGCCAGTACATGCGCTCCATTACGGTCAGCGCAACGATGGGCCCTGGCATCCCGGTACAGCTCTAATCTGAGCTGGTTAGGTTCACGAGGCTCCGGTCTCAACAACTGTATAACGATGGCTGTAGACAGCAGGTTTGATTTTATCATCTAACGACGATTCGTCGCCTGCCGAGGCCGGAGCACATTGAATTTTGACTATTCAACCTCCGGCTGGTGCAGCCGGAGGTTTTTTTACAGGCTTTAAAATCCAAAGTAGACAGGAGGTGTATTCTAGAATGGCAGATTTAACGAAAAAACAGGCTATTGTCGCTGAACTCAAAGATCAGCTGACGAACGCTAAGGGTGTAGTCCTCACGGGCTACAAAGGTCTGACGGTTGCTCAGGACACGGAACTCCGCCGCGAGCTCCGCGCTGCTGGCGTAACGTATCATGTTGTTAAAAACACGATGCTCCGTCTGGCTGCTAAAGAAGCTGGTATCGAGGGCTTTGAGGAGCATCTCGAAGGCACGACGGCTTTCGCATTCTCCACGGAGGATGCTATTGCTCCGGCAAAAGTCATCTGCGGCTTCATCAAGAAGAACAAACTCGACGAGAACGAGGTGCTGACGATCAAAGTTGGTACGGTTGAAGGTAAAGTCATTGACGTTAATGAGGTCAAGGCTCTGGCTTCGCTGCCGTCTCGCGAGGAACTCATCGCCAAGATGCTGGGCAGCATGAACGCTCCGATTTCCAATACGGTCAACGTTCTGCAGGGTGTTATCCGCAATGCTGTTTATGTGCTTGACGCTGTTCGCGCTCAGAAGGAATCCGCTTAATCGCGTTCCCTCATATAATTAATTAAGAAATTTAAAGAAAAGATTTTTGGAGGTATATTCAAATGACTAAAGAAGAAATCATGGAAGCCATTGAGAACATGACTGTCCTCGAGCTGTCTGAGCTCGTAAAAGCTATGGAAGAGAAATTCGGCGTTAGCGCTGCTGCTCCGGTTGCAGTTGCTGCTGCAGGTGCTGCAGGCGCTGCTGCTGGCGAAGAGAAATCCGAGTTCACGGTTGTTCTCGCTTCCGCTGGCGACAAGAAAATCAACGTTATCAAAGCTGTCCGTGAAGCTACGGGTCTCGGCCTGAAAGAGGCTAAAGCTCTCGTTGATGGCGCTCCGGCTAACGTTAAAGAGAACGTTGCAAAAGCTGAAGCTGAGTCCCTCAAGGCTGCTCTTGAAGAGGCTGGTGCTACGGTTGAACTGAAGTAATTTCAGTTTCGTACGTTTTAAAGAATCACTCCTTCGGGAGTGGTTCTTTTTTTTATAATTTTATCTTTGCCAAGCAGGAATGCTTGACAGAAGAGGGAAACAGTGCTAAACTAAGGAACTACAGGAAAATGAATAGGGATAACTATGCGCAAGCGGAAAGAAACTGGAAGCAAGGTGTAAAATGTCTCATACCTTGTTTTTTTTCTGGTTCCTGTATTCCGCTATTGTTTGTGTGGTCATAATCCCTGCATTTCAAAGATCATTCTAGTAAAAATCAGGCTCAGGGGTGAAGGATTTGTTATTTAATCCTGTGCCGGTGGGCAAAAGAACCAGGTA
>CALYVJ010000217.1 GCA_945494195.1 uncultured Selenomonas sp.
ATCTTGCTGGGCCTGTTTGGGGTGCTGACGCCCGCACAGGTTTATTCTGGCCTGTCCAATTCAACGGTAGTTTTATTTGCGGGCATGTTTGTCATCGGGGCAGCGATGTTTCAGACGGGACTGGCGCAGAAAATTGGCGTCACAGTCGTAAAGAAAGCTGGTACTGATGAAAAGAAACTGATGCTGGCCTTGATGGTCATCACCATCGTTCTGTCCGGTGTTTCGTCAAATACGGCGACGGTGGCTTGCCTAATGCCGGTGGTCGTGCAGATTTGTATTGCCGCCCATATTCCCGTGTCGTCACAGCTCATGGGAATGGCATTGGCGGCAAATGTCGGTGGTACCCTTACCCTTATCGGTACGCCGCCGAATATCCTCATGAGTGCGACCCTCGAAACCTCTGGGTACAGTCCCTTTGGTTTCTTTGAATTTGCCCTTATCGGTATCCCGCTGTCGCTGGCTGGTGTCCTTTACATGATGACCGCTGGGCGACGTTTGTGCCCGCATAATTATGCCGATAATAACTTGTTCGACCAGGAGTCAGCGGAACCGGAAAATCCGCGCAAGATGCTCATTTGTGCTATTATTTTGATTTGTGTAGTCGTGGCGATGGTCTTGGAGAAGGATATTGGTGTGCCCATGCAGACTTCGGCTATTATCGGTGCCCTGGCCTGCGTGTTGACGGGATGCGTGACAGAAAAGCAAGCCTATCAGGGGATTGACTGGGTTACGATTTTTCTGTTCGCCGGCATGCTGCCGCTGGCCAGTGCTATGGACAAGAGTGGTGCGGGCAAGATGATTGCCGATTTTGTCATTGGTCTTATCGGCTCAGAACCTTCGCCCATGGTCATCGTCGTGGCGATGTTCATCCTGTCCTGCGGCCTTACCCAGTTCATGAGCAATACAGCGTCGGCCGCCCTTTTGGCACCGATTGGCATTTCGATTGCCCAGTCCATCGGGGCGTCGCCCTATCCCGTGCTCATGACCATCGGCATTGCCGCTTCCTGCGCCTTTACGACACCGGTGGCAACGCCGCCGAATACGTTGGTGCTGGGGCCTGGTAAATTCCGGTTTATCGATTATGTCAAAGTCGGCATTCCGATGGTTATCGTGGCCCTGCTGGTATGCGTGGTGGTCATTCCGATATTCTGGCCTTTCTTCCCAGGATGAGGATAGCGGAATATTAGCCTGAATCGAGGAGGAATATCTATGGAACGCGAAAAAATCATTCGGGGTATTGAAGCCTTTGACCCCGAACTGTTTGACTTTATACAGATGGAATTGAAGACCCAGCGCTATACGTTGTCGCTTTTACCCAACGAGAATTATGCCTCGCCCTTTTGCTCTTATCTGAAGGGGAGCCTCTTAAGCAATACCTATATGGACTATCACGATGTATTGACCTGCAGCCGCCTGGAGACCCTGGCCATTGAGCGGGCCAAAAAGCTTTTTGGCAGTGAGGCCGCCATCGTGCGTATCAGCAACCTGGTGGCAGCATCCCAGATTGTCTTTCACAGCTTTGTCCATACCGGGGACACCATTATGTCTTTTAACCTGCGCAAGCAGGAGTATTGCTACACGGATGACATGAAGTATAATTTCGTGAAGTACAGCATCGAGCCGGAGACTCAGCATCTGGATTACCGCCATATCGAAGCGCTGGCGCAGGAATGCCAACCGAAGATGATAATCTTCTCGCCCATAAACTATCCCAAAGATGTCAATTACCGGAAGCTGGCCCAGATTGCCCATGGGGTGGGGGCCGTGCTCTGGGTGGATATGAGTGCGGTGGTAGGCATGGTGGCGGCAAAACTCATGCATTCGCCGGTACCCCATGCGGATGTCGTAACCTTTTATACGCACGACACGCTACGGGGGCCGCAAAGCGCGGTTATCCTGACAAACAGTGAAAATGTCGACCGGCTAAATGAAATTGCCATCAATACCGGGCATGTATATCTGCAGGAAAATATTCTGGCGGCCCTTTGCATTGCCTTCCGGGAGGCCGAGACTAAAGAATTTGGCAATTACTGCCAGCAGTGTCTCAACAATGCCAATGCCTTGATGAATTCCCTCAAGGAAAATGGGTTTAATATCGTTTATCATGGCACCAACAGCCAATATGTAGCTCCTGAAGTGCATTGTAAGGATCGCGGCGCTTTCCTGGCCCAGGTCAAGCAAGCCGGTTTCATTGTCAAATGCGACAACATCATGACCTTTGACGATGATAAGACGATTCCTGCCCTGCGGCTTTCCAGTCTGATTCCAACGACCCGTGGCATCAAGGAAGAGGAAATGGTGGAAGTGGGACGGCTGTTGACCAAGGCCATTGTTCCGGATATTGATTCCAAACAGATTGCCAAAATCCGGCAGGCTTTGGCAGAAATCGTTTTTACGAAACCGCTTTTTTCAGAGGAATGGCTGCCGCGGAAGAATATTGTCAATCCGCTCTATAGTTCCCAGAATATCAACTATTCCCGGGAACTGTATGCTGCCAATAAGAAGAGCTTCCTGCGGCATCTCTTTGGTTTTGATGATTAATATCATTGACAGTATTTTTTTGAAGTAATATAATGTCTATTGTGATATAAATCACAGTAATAATTTCATATTCAGGGAACAGGTGCCATCTACGATGGCCGAAGAGAAAAGCCGGTAAAAGCCGGCGCGGTCCCGCCGCGGTGAGGGGAGCAAACCTGCAAATAAGGCACTGGATGAAAATCTGGGAAGGCGCAGGCTAGTGATGAACCGAGCCATAAGAACTGCCTGTCCGAAAAGTCACCGTTTTGACTGGTCGATTGTCATTGGATCGGTCAAGCTACCTGCGAGCGATGGGGAGGGGCTTCTGAGTATCTGATTTTGGAAAAAAGAGGTCTTTTGGCGTGTGTCAAAGATCTCTTTTCTAATATATCCAAACAATAGGGGGATTTCATTATGAAAAACTGGAAAAAAGCATTAGCTGTATCGCTGGCTTGCACGGCCGCTTGGGGAATGGCTGCTCCGCAGACTGAGGCTGCTTATCAGCTGAATCCGGAGGTCAAGAAACCGACGATGGCGCTGAAGACTGCATCGGAAATCGGTGTGCTCAAGAATGAAAATCCAGAACTCAAGAATGTTGCAGATAAAGACGCGATTGTAGTTATGACTTTTGGTACGACGTTTAAAGATACGCGGGCTAAGACCATTGATGCTACGGTGGATGCCATCAAGGCAGCACATCCGAATACGAAAGTGGTGACGGCTTATACGTCTCATATCATCATCAACCGTGTCCAGAAAAATGAGGGCATCAAGTTCCCGACGCCGGAAGAGGCGCTGGACCAGCTCAAGGCGGATGGTTACAGCCGTGTGGCGCTGGTTTCTCTCGATGTTATTCCGGGGATGGAATACAATTACGACATGGGGGTTTATCAGAACTACAAGAAGGACTTCAAGAAGATGACGCTGGCTACGCCGCTGATGTACTGGCAAGGGCAGGAAGAGCAGGCCGATGATGTAACAGAGACCCTCAAGGCTATGTCTTCTCAGTTCCCAAAACAGGGCAAAAAAGATGCCATTCTGATTATGGCCCATGGTACGCCGAATATCTCTAATGCTTATTATTCCGTTATGCAGGCAAAACTCGATGAGATGGGTTATAAAAATGTCTATGTCTACACGGTAGAGGGGTGGCCGTCTCTTGAAACGGTTATGCCGAAGCTCAAGAAGAATGGCATCAAACACGTTACGCTGATGCCGATGATGATGGTTGCTGGTGACCATGCCAACAACGATATGGCTGGCAGCGAAGAGGATTCCCATAAATCCATTCTCGAAAAAGCTGGCTACAAGGTCGACGCGTATATTCATGGTCTTGGGGAGAATAAAAACATCCGTGACCTTTATGTTGCTCGGGCAAACGAAGTTTGGGATGTACTTGAGGCTAATAAATAATCGGCTGACTGAAATTTACGACG
>CALYVJ010000218.1 GCA_945494195.1 uncultured Selenomonas sp.
CGGCATTATTCTGCCGGGCAATCTCGAATTATATGCGCGGTTCGATTCATAAATCCTTGGCGGATTGCGGTGATGCGCTGAAACGCGGTGGCCGTGGCGTAAGCTTTGTTGAGTCGTTTAATGTCTATGTGCAGGCAGAACGCAGTGCAGGCGATGCCAAGTTCCCTGCGGTGGATATCCGCCCGGTGCTTTTCAATAGTATCAACGGATTGATGAATAATGCGAATAGGCAGCAATGCTCAGAATTTGATGTGTAAACTTGTAACAGGTGGCGTTATAGGGTACAATAGCAGAAGATGAATCTAGGAGTGCTATTGCAGGAGGTAAACCATATGAACGTAATCCATACCAATGACGCGCCGGCCGCAGTCGGTCCATACAGTCAGGCTGTTTTAGCTGGCAACACCCTTTATATGTCGGGGCAGATTGCCATTGACCCGGCAGCAGGCAAGATTGTTGCCACTACGATTGAAGACCAGGCTGAGCAGTGCTGCAAAAATATCGAGGCCGTTCTCAAAGCGGCGGGAACCGATATGAATCATGTGGTAAAGACAACCTGCTTTTTGGCAGATATTGCCGACTTCAAGGCATTCAATGAAGTATATGCCAAGCACTTTATCAGCAAACCTGCCCGCAGCTGTGTAGCCGTAAAGGATTTACCAGCTGGTGCATTGTGCGAAGTGGAAGCCTTGGCTGTGGTGGAAGGATAAAAGAAAAAGGCCGCCCTATCAAGCAACAGTATGCTTGATAGGGGCGGCCTTTTTGTATATGGAAGGGGATATAAGAAGCTGTTATATACAAAAAAACCTTACCCCGCATAAGGTAAGGCTTTATCATTCAAATGGTGACCCAGGAGGGACTCGAACCCCCGACCCTTTGATTCGTAGTCAAATACTCTAATCCAGCTGAGCTACTGAGTCATGATGTTGCGCATTCGCAATCAACATATATCATAATAGCATCTGTTTACCATGTTGTCAACACTATTTTTTTAGAAAATAAAAATAGTGAATTCAGAAAATAAGGCATATTGTGAATATCAATAGGACGTTTTTTCGATAGAAAGGGAGAAGAGACTTAGGCAAAAAAGACGCAAAAGGCTTGTTTGCTTGGCTATGGACTGTATGCTGGCAGTGTTTGGTGCCGACTGTGGAAAACAGGCGGAGCGGAGTACACGTATCACGGTAGTGGGATGGAATACTGCTGCAGATACGTTCCGGGAACAGGCAGCCGCTTTTGAGAAAGTGCATCCCGATATCAAAGTGGATGTACAGACGGTGGATTCGAGTTATACGCGTATTATGCCGCGTCTTACGGCTGGTACGGATTTGCCGGATGTAATGGTGGTTCAGAATCGCGATTTTCCGACATTCCTTAATCAAAATACGGATGCATTCCTTGATATTACGAGTGAGTTCAAGGAGAGCCGCGATCACTTCGTGTCAGCTTCCTGGGACGCGGTGACGAAGGATGGCAAGATTTATGGTGTGCCGACGGATATGGGACCGGCCGCACTCTTTTATCGTGCCGATCTTTTTGAGAAAGCTGGGATTAAAGCTGAAGACATTCAAACTTGGGATGATTTGATTGCAGCGGGCAAGAAGCTTTCGGCGGCAACCCATGGGGAAACCGCTATGTTAGGGACGGCAGAGGATACGGACCTTTATGACCAACTGCTCAATCAGGCTGGCGGTCATTATGTATCACAGGATGATAAAACGATTGTCTTGAATTCGGCAGAAGGACAGAAGGCGGCGGAACTCATGCAGCGCATGGTGAAAGAGGGCGTCCTCAAAAACGTAGCCAGATTGCAGCGGTGCCTTATGGGGGATGGTTTGCAGGCAACATCTCGTCGTCGCTTCCTGACCAGAAGGGAAAATGGAAAATCATGCCACTGCCTGCTATGGAAAAGGGTGGTGTGCGTGCGGCAAATTCCGGCGGGTCGGTTGCGGTTATCGCGGCCAATTCCAGGAATAAGGAAGCTGCCATCGAGTTCCTTAAATTCTGTGAAGATACGGATGAAGGGGAGGCAATTGCGCTGAAGCACGGATTGTTCCCCGCCTATATGCCTATTTATAAGAGCCAGGAATTCCAAAAGGAAAATGGCTATTTCGGCTTTGCGGTTTATACCGTGTTCGGCAAAATTGCCGAGGAGATAAAACCGCTTCATCGTGGCCCGATTTCGCTGGAAAGCGGCAAAGCTACCAAAGAGTTTGTACAAGCAGTCTTGGCAGGCAAAGAGGTGAAAGCTGCACTTGATGCGGCCGTAAAGGAAATTGCTGAAGCTACAGGACTCAAGGCCGGCGAGTAAGGAGGCGGGCGACAATTGAAAATAGATGTATGTTTGAATAAGCTGGTTAGTGTATCAACGCTAGGGGCAAAATCAATCCGTGGCAAATTGTTATTATTGGTTTTACCAATCGTAGCAATTGGCTTGATTGTACTTTCTGGTGTTATTTATCGTTATATGGACGAGGTTCTGGAGCGGTAAATTCTCGAAAGTGCGATTGTTAACACACAGGATACGACTGATGCGGTTGGCGAATGGATGAATGAGCGCAGAATGGAGACGCAGCAGTCTGCGCCCGCCTATATGAATGCGGGAAATGCTGCGGCTGTCCAGCAGGCTACCGAACCTCGCTGGAAGCTTATGAAGGAACAGTTTTCACGTTCCTATGATAATGTCGGTTATGTGCCTTTAGATGGCTCGGGGACGTTATTGAAAATTGGCAAAAATGGCCCGGGGGTTTTGCAGTGGTAGCTGATGAGGTGAGAAAACTGGCAGAGTCCAGCCAGCGGGCAGCGAAACAGATTGCAGGCCTCATTGCGATGATCCAGCAGGATACCCAGACCGTGGTCGCTGGCATACAGTCTGGTGGCGAAGAAGTCAGGAGTGGTACGTCTACTCCACAGATGGAATTTTCGCATCAGCTTTTGAATAAATCAAAGAAAAAGAAGTAAAGATTTTTGGGATCAGGAGGAAAAATGAATAAGAAATTTCTTACCGCTGCCGTGTTGGCTGCGATAACTTATGACGCCGGTGACTGCCGTTTATGCAGCACAGAATCCATTCAAGGATTTGCCGCAGGATCATTGGGCGTATGATGCCGTAACGATGCTGGCGAAAGATGGTGTCATTGACGGATACCAGGACGGCACATATAAAGGTGAACGCAATCTGAACCGTTATGAGATGGCCGCAATTGTCGCTCGGGCACTGGAAAAATTCGATACGGCAAAACCTGCTGATAAAGGTGCTCTGCGCAAGTTGAAACGGGAATTTGCCAATGAGCTCAGCGATATCGATGAGCGCCTGTCGGCAGTAGAATCAGATGCTAGCTACCTCAAGAAGATTCAGTCCAGTTTTAAATGGTATGGTGATGCCCGCATCCGCTTCTTCCAGAACAAGGATAATAAGATGACGCATCCGAATACCTATTGGGGAAATCTGCAAGCGGGCAAGGAAAAGCAGTTCGAGAAACGCTTGCGCCTGGGGATGTATGCGGAACCGGCTAAGAACCTCGTAGTAGATGGCCGTTTGAAATATGAGGATTCGTCCTTTGTTCATAGCGGCGCCCAGTATGATAATACTCCGGCAAATGCCAACCTTAACACTTGGGATAACAGCGACCGCAACCAGAACTCGGTGCGCTTGGATAAATTGAGCCTGAAATGGACCAATGCCGGTACGACGCTGGTAGTAGGCCGCAACGAGTTTAACCTTGGTCAGGGCCTCTTGTGGTGGGAGAACTCGATGGACGGTGCTTATGTATCCCATGGGTTCGGCCCGCGGTTCAATCTCATGGCTGGTTGGGGCGATATGGCAGCCGAAGGCTGGCATGATGTGAATATGCCGGCATATTTTGCCAATGCCGAGTACAAGGACAGCAAAGCCACGAAGTTAACGGTGCCAATGCTACGGTTGATTCGGTATTCTCGTGGCATCATCTCAAT
>CALYVJ010000219.1 GCA_945494195.1 uncultured Selenomonas sp.
AGAGCTTGAGGTTCAGCAGCTTAACATCCAGGAAAAACGCGTGATGCAGGAAAATCAGCCGCAGGATGAAGAGAATCCGACGCCGGAAGAGATCCAGCGTTTGCAGTCCATTCAGGCACACTTTGGCCAGGAGCGCCAGAAACGCCTGCAGTACCGTGAAGAAGCTCTCGCCCGCAAAGAGGAAACGGAAAAACTCGTTCTGGGTGCGGAAATTGTCCAGGGCACGCTGGAACGTCAGGTTGAAGTCCATGTTGGCGACGACATGCGTGAACTCATGAATGTGGAAGTGTTGGTGGAAGATGACAAGATTATCGCCATCCGCAGCTAAGAAAAAACGCGTCACCATCGGTAAAGTTGGTGCGGCCCATGGCATCCATGGGGAGATGCGCATTATCCCGCTGACGGATTTTACCGAGCGGTTTGCGTCCATGAAGGAAGTTATGGTGGGCGATGAACTGCTGCATATCGAAAGTTGCAAGTATCACAAGCAGTATGTGCTGATGAAGTTCAAGGAGTATCCGGTTCGCGAGGATGCCATGCGCCTTACGGGAAGACTGCTCACGGTTGACCGCAGCGAAGCCGCGCCACTTTCTGAGGGCGAGTACTATACCTTTGATATCATTGGGCTTACGGTTTATGATGCCAGCGGCAAGGAGCTGGGGCAGGTGGAAAATGTCCTGCGCACCGGCAGCAACGATGTTTATCAGATCCGCCGTGTTGATGGTGGTGAGCTTTTGATTCCGGCTCTTAAAGCCGTGGTCAAGGAGATTGATGTGGTTGGCGGTCGCATGGTGGTCGATATGCCTGAGGAGATTTCCGATGCGCATTGATATGGTGACTATTTTTCCGGAGATGTTTGCGGGGCCCTTTGGTGACAGTATCACGAAGAGGGCTGTGGACAATGGGATTCTCGATATCCACTTCACAAACTTTCGAGATTACGCAGAGGATAAGCATCACCATGTCGACGATACGCCGTTTGGCGGCGGTGCTGGCATGGTCATAAAGCCTGAGCCGATGTATAAAGCAGTCCGCGATGTACTGGGCAAGACCCAGGAATTTGCCGCGAACCGCCGCGTGCTGATTATGGACCCGTCGGGGCCGACGTTTACCCAGGAGAAGGCCAAGGAGCTGGCCGGTTATGATCAGCTCGTCTTTATCTGTGGTCATTACGAGGGCTTTGATGCGCGCATCTATAAGCTCGCCGATGAAGCCATCTCGATTGGTGACTTTATCCTGACGGGCGGCGAGCTTCCCGCTATGGTTATTACCGATGCGGTGTCGCGTATGCTGCCAGGCGTACTCGGAGCGCCGGATTCGGCACCGACCGATTCGTTTTACGAAGGCCTGTTGGAATTCCCGCAGTACACGCGGCCACGTGAGTTTGAGGGCATGGCGGTGCCCGAGGTGCTGCTATCCGGTAATCATGCCAAGATTCGGCAGTGGCGCCGCGAGCAGTCACTACTCGTAACGAAAAAATACCGGCCGGACTTATTGGAAAAGGCAGATCTAACCGAAAAAGACCGCATTTTTTTGAATCTGCAGAATGATGCGGAAGATGAATAATGTTTTTAACGAAACCATTGACAGAGGAAAACTGGAAAACTTTGTCAATGGTTTGTTTTTGGTAAGAAAAAGATAAAACCATTAGAAGGATTTTTTCTCATCGCCGTTGTATTCTATAACCATCGTAAGATTATGCTGACGTATTTGTCGGTGTAAGAATGGGATTCGATGAAAAGTATAAGGAGATGATAGGATGGAGGAACTTTTGGCACGTTTTAGTGTCAAACAGAAAATCATGGTTTTGGTGTCGGTGGTATTTATCGCTACGATGTTGGTGCTGGGCATCGTCTTGGACCGCGTCATCACAAATCATGAGATGAACAAATTTGTTGAGGAGACGGATCTGCAGGCAACGCAAGTAGATACGTCGATGGATTTGTTCCTGCGCGGGCTCCGCGATGGTATCGTCAATATGGCGAATGATCCAATCCTCAGAAGTGGCGGCAGCATTACCCTGTATACGGAGGGCGAGGCTGGTGCCGATGGCATGATTGCCATGGACCCGCAGGCCAAGGGCGGCTTTGAGCTCCAGGCCTATCAGATTTTCCAGCGTTATGCGGAGGCTAACAAAGATGCCATTTCGGTCATCAGCTATGGTACGACCGATGGCGGTTATCTGCAGTACCCGGCCGTAAAACGCAAGAAGGGTTATGATTCCCGGAAACGTGACTGGTTCAAAGAGAGCATGGCAGACACGAATGCGGCCCGCATCACGAAGCCGTTCAAGACTTCGAAAGGCACGCCGACAGTTGGTATTTTCGCCACGGTCAAGGATATGCAGGGGCAGCCGCTGGGTGTCCTCGGTTTCAACATTGACCTGCCAGTGGTTACGGACATGATTTCGCAGATCAAGGTCGGTGATACGGGCTATCTGATGATGCTCGATGCGGACAATGTCATCATTGCCGATCCGAAACATCAGGATGCCGCTTTCAAGAAGCTCGAAGAGTCGGAACTCGGCGAGCTTTCGTCTATCAATCTGAACGGCAAGGAATTGCAGGAAGTGGAACTGGACGGGGAGACGAAGTTTGTCAATACGTATGTGTCCGAGAAAACCGGTTATAAGTATCTGACCATTGTTGACAAGAGCCAGTTGATGGACAGCGTCAACAGCATGCGCATGACGCTCGTCGTAGTGCTCGTCGTAGCGCTCGTACTGATTTTCTTTGCAACCATGTGGATTTCGCATATCATCGTTTCCCCACTGCGCGGTCTCGAGCAGTCGGCTGGACGCATCGCAGATGGCGATCTTCGTCAGAATGACCTGACGATTGAGACGGACGATGAAATCGGCAATTTGGCTCGTTCGTTCCACAAGATGACGGATGAACTCAAAAAATTGCTCGGCCAGATCAAGGGCAGTGCTGATGAGGTTTCCAACTCCTCCGGTCAGATGTCCCATGGCGTCGAGCAGGTCGCTCAGACTATCACTCATGTGGCAGAGCGCGTCGGTGATATTGCCGAATCGGCTAATACGCAGAATGAGACGATGACCAATGTGGTCGGTCATATCCGCAATATGACTGAGCAGGTCACGGATATTGCCACGGCTTCGGAAGCAATCAGCAAGACGTCGAGCAAAGCTGGTAACGCTGCGTTCGAGGGCGTCGCTGCTATCGAAGATGCCGTCAACAAAATGCGGGAAGTCTTTGGTACGGTCAATGACTCGGCAGCTGCAGTTGGTGAGCTCGGCCGTCGTTCCGAAGAAATCGGTGAAATCGTTAGCACGATTCAGAGCATTGCTGAGCAGACGAATCTCTTGGCACTCAATGCGGCTATCGAGGCAGCTCGTGCCGGCGAACAGGGCCGCGGCTTCTCGGTCGTAGCTGATGAGGTTCGCAAGCTCGCGGAACAGTCCTCTGAAGCTGCACAGGAAATCGCCCAGAAGATTGGCGGTGTCCAGAAGGTTACGATTCAGGCCGTTGATTCAATGAATGCGGGTACTGAGCAAGTACGTGTTGGCAGCCAGGCAGTTAAAGAGGCTGGTGACCAGTTCAAGATCATTGCGGAACATATCCGTGTGGTAGATAAGATGGTAAAAGAATCGGCAAGCAATGCAAACAAGGTGGCTGATGCCAGCATGGCAGTCCTCAAGGATGCAGAAGATGTTGAAGGTTCCACGAAGCGGATCACGGAAAACATTTCCTCCATTTCGGCAGCTACGGAAGAGCAGTCGGCTTCCATGGAAGAGATTGCGGCTTCGAGCCAGCAGCTTTCCCGTATGGCTGATGAACTGCAAGAAGAAGCAAATCGATTTAAATTCTAAATGTGTGATTGTGTGAGAACACTATAAACAAGGGGCTGTTGCATGAGTGAAAAATCACTTATGCACAGCCCCTTGGCTTTTTCA
>CALYVJ010000220.1 GCA_945494195.1 uncultured Selenomonas sp.
ACGACTCACGCGAGCTAGCGTATGACAGGAAGTGAACTATTCTGTATTATAACCGCCTGGCGGTCTATATCTTGTCCTTGTCGTTGCTTTTTACTGGCTATAATGGCCAGGCGGGCGATGCTGCTAGGGCAGGTGATGTGAGTGTCAGCCAAGAAGATAAGACAACTATCGAAGCTCCTCATATAGTGGATACCCCGATTTTACAGAACGAATATCGTAGCCAGCTTCAGCGGGAATATTCCCTTCGTCATTACGGAGAAGCCATGACGGAAATCGTGCCGCAAGCGGTGGTGGTCCACTGGACGGGAGCCTCAACGGTTGAAAGTACCTATAATTGGTTTTACCAACCGAGTTATTCGGACGGCACGCTTAACGTTGCTTCGCAATTCCTGGTGGGCCGCGATGGAACCATTTATCGTCTGGCACCGGAAACTTCCCTTTGCCGGCATGCAATCGGCTATAACTGGTGTGCGATTGGCATTGAAAACGTGGGGGGCAGCGGGGATACAGAAAATCTAACCGAAGCACAGCTTGAAGCTAATATCCAGTTGATACGTTATCTTCATCAAAAATATTCTACCATTGGGTATGTATTTGGCCACTATCAGCAGGTAGCGGCTCGCGCCAGCGGCTTGTATCGCGAAAATGTCGCAGGATACCACTCGATAAAGGCAGACCCTGGCAAGTGGTTTATGCGAGGACTGCGGGAAAATTTGAGCCAAGAGGGAATTGTCTTTTATCCTGAATGACTAGAAACTGTTAGATTCCGGAAAGAAGCTACGTATGAATATAACTGAAGACAAGCTGGCGGGACGGACAGCACTGGAAAGATACCTGATTGAGCAGGTAGATACTGCAGTAGCAAACCATAATATCACGGTGTACTATCAACCGATAATACGGATAATCACAGGAAAGATTTGTGCCTTTGAGGCTTTGGCTCGTTGGGACGATCCGATACATGGCATGATTACGCTTAGTGTTTTTCTCGCAGTACTGGAGGCTGCCAGGTAAACCCATAAACTGGATGTTGCGGTGGTGGAGGAAGTCTGCCACATGCTGGCAGAGCGTCAAGTACAGGAACAGCCATTGCTGCCCATTTCCCTGAATTTATCGCAGATTGATTTCCTCGCTGGTGATTTTTTTGATATTGTGGAAATTACGGCGCTTTCAGGAAGCTGGGTATTCTGTTTTGCTCGACGATTTTGGGCAGGGAAATTCGTCATTGAACGTGCTCAAAAACAATCAATTCGAAGCTCTTAAGATTGATTTGCGCTTTTTAGCCCCATTTTCTCCGCGGGCAAAAACCATTATCGATTCTGTGGTCTGTATGGCGAAGAAAATGGGGACGCATGCTCTGGCAGAAGGCGTTGAAACGAAAGAGCAAGCAGACTTCCTGACGAGCATTGGCTGTGAACAGGTACAGGAGATTTATTTTGGTCGGCCGATGCCTGTCTCAATGCAGCAGGCATTTATGAGTTCGATAACAAGGCGCCGATGATTCTTTATGAACTGCACAGTGGTAGGATTCGTTATCTTAAAGCAACTGCTGCTTTTGATCGGGCCCTTCGTATGATTGGCATTGATTCGCGAACGGATTTGGTGCAGCAAATGAGTCCTGCGGCGAGGGATTGTCTTTCTGCCATCCGGCTCGGCAGTATGCAAGCAATACGATCCGGCAATAAAGTCATGCAGCAGTTCCTTAGCCAAGATACGTTATGTTTGCTTGAAATCGTTTATATCAGCCAGTATCAGAAATACCGGATATTCCGGTGTCAGCCTACCCCAATTCCTGGGATGCAACGGATTGACAGCTTTAGGCGGCAGAATCATTGAACTTGTACAGCAGGAAAATCCCCTTTTCTCCTGTATTTATTAAGATAGAAGTTGGTGTTTTGATCAATAAATTGGGGAGGGTTGTTCATGGTTACTAATCAGTATCGCGAGCTTGGGGAATATCTAAAAATATTTCAGCCCATTTATGCGCGGCGGTTGGAAGAAACCAAGCTGGAAAGTATGCATTTTGCGTATTATACGAGTGCCAGTACCGGTATCAATATACTAAGGCCGTCATCTCTGGATGAGAGCAGCGGCCTGTATGAACGACTATCGGGAAATCGATTACGGGATTCAACTATTAAACCATACGATCTATGATTCGGATCAACGACGGCAGCGGATTCAAGAGATAAGCCGGCAGCTTCATTGGGGCAGCAATATGCTCGAATCCATGCTCAGTGATTTGAACCGGAATGAACAGCAATATATCACGCACACCTATCTGGCTTGTGTCTCAGAGCATACGCCGGAAGAAAAGGGCAGGGGCGGCTATCCATGTGGCGCGCTTACGGACGTAAAACAGGGGTAGCCTTTGTCCTGAACCCTAACGCGATTTTTTCCCCACTAGCGCCGTTGCCCCTGCTGTTATCTCCTGTGGAATACCTGACACAGGAAGAATTTACCGTAGGTTTCGACTGGATGCTGGAAAATGTTGAGCGGAATTTATCGGCTCTGCAGCGGCAACAACCTACCATGGTATTGAATTACTTTATTGATATGTTGATGACCTCGCTGTTTTCTATTAAGAATCCGGGATTTATTGAAGAGCGGGAATGGCGTTTTATTTACAACGAATCGTCGCAGGGGAAGCTGGCCTATGACATTGAGGTGGTAGATGGCATTCCGCAAATCATCTATAAGCTGCCGATTTGCGGCCCCGGGGACGATTATCCAGGGCTTCCCCTGCAGGGGCATTAGAGGAAATCATCATTGGACCCAGTCAATATGCAGAAGTAATACGTACGGCATATGTCAAGATGCTCGCAGAAATCGGCATCAAACATGCAACCAGATTTATCAGCAAAAGCATTATCCCCTTGCGCTAAAAAATTGCGCAAAAGTCCCCCGCCTTGATATTCAGGTGGGGGACTTTGAGATTAAAGCCAAAACGCTTACGAAACGATATAATAGTATAGCAGTAGGATGAGCAGCAGGGAAAAGTTTGCTGCGGTAAAATTGAACAAATAACTGCGGATAAAGGGGAACCGAGTCCCGATATAGGCCTTAAAGGAAATGACACTGGCCATGGAAGCGATAATGGTCCCTAAGCCGCCAATGTTGACGCCTAAGAGAAGTGGTGCCGATGCGGTGGTGTATTGAGATAGCATCACCGTAGTGGGAACATTGCTTAAAATTTGGCTCAGCACCAAAGAAACCACAAATTCATTGCCAGCGAGCAGTTGGGCCGGCCAGCTTTGCAAAAAGGGAATGCGAGCCAAACCGCCAACGCTAATAAATAGGAACGTAAAAAGCAATAACAGCTTGTAGTCTACTTCGTAGAATAGACGATGATTCAGCAGGGCAATAACCGGAACCACCAGGACCATCAGCCAAGGAAAAGGCAGAATCCGCAGTACATTCAGCAGGCAGAGGATAAATAGGGCCAGCAGGGGAGCAATTGTTCCCCTTTTTAATTGTTGCTTTTCGTTAGGGGGCAAAACAACCTCCTTGTCGGGAAGCAGGAAGGTTGCCAGGTAAATAACGATACCGCTGATAAGGACAACGGGAAAGGTAATCGAAAGAAAATCTCCAAGGGAGAGATTATAGTAGGAATAAATGAAGAGATTTTGCGGATTGCCGATAGGCGTCAACATACTGCCCATATTCGCGGCAATGGTCTGCCAGGTCACCACCGGAATTAGCAGGCGGATAGCCCGCACCTCGGTAAGAATCATAATGGCCAGCGGGACAAAGATGATCAGCGAAACATCGTTGGTAATCAGCATGGAACTGAAAAAACAACTGAATACGAAAAAGCGTCCTAGGGTACGGCTAGTAGTATGTTCCTTGAAAATCAGCCGGTACGCATAGGTACACAATCCGCTTTGCCGAAGACCGGCTACAA
>CALYVJ010000221.1 GCA_945494195.1 uncultured Selenomonas sp.
GGATGGGGCGGTATGGAGGAGAGCGTTGATTGTTCCTCATTTGTACAGGATGTCTACCGTTCTATGGGGATTTTCCTTCCCCGTGATGCCGAGCAGCAGGAATTGGCTATGAATCGCTCCATATCTTTGGCAGGGCTTGATACTGCTACCCGTTATCAAAAGGCCACGGAGGCACCGGCTGGTGCGTTGTTCTTCAAGCCGGGCCATGTGATGCTCTATCTTGGCAAAGATGATAAGGGAACTCCTTTGGCGATTCACTCTGCCAGCAGCTATTTCACTTTCTCAGGCAGCAAGGGGAAAAAGCATTACATACGGAAAGTATTGATTTCTGACCTCACCTACCAAAACGGCAAAGCTGTTCGGACCATTGATGGCATGACTTCTATTGGAAGTTGTTTCTAAACATTATGAACGGCGAAGCTGCTGAGAAGGACGAAGATGAACACAGTGCCGGCAAGTTCAGCAATAACTATATGAGGGAAGAAACCGTAGGAGACGCCATTTGCCGGAATGAATTTGCGCATGAATGAGGGGGAGTTTGTAATAGAATTTGTGTAAGACGGATCAAAACATCACTCATGGAACGTTCGGATATAGTTGCTGTAAATCTCGGTTATCGTCATTGCTTAGGGAATATGAACGAATCCGAGCAAGAGCAATAAAAAAAGCTAGGTGGTTTGTGCAGGATTTGCACAGACCGCCTTGTTTTTTGTGATATAATAGTGCATGTATGATTTTGGGGAAAGAGGATATCCAGATGGCATTTATCAAGGTAGAAAACCTTACACATATATATCATCCGGGTACACCACAGGAATCCGTGGCGCTCGATAAGGTGAATCTGTCTATCGAGGCTGGGGAATTTGTGGCAGTGCTTGGGACGAACGGTTCAGGTAAGTCAACGTTGGCACGTCATTTGAATGGCTTGTTGCTTCCTACGGAGGGGCGGTGCTTTATCCGTGGGTTGGATACGTGCAATGAGCAAGAACTTTGGCAGATAAGGCAGCAGATTGGGATGGTATTCCAGAATCCGGATAATCAGCTCATTGCGGCGGTGGTGGAAGATGATGTGGCGTTTGGGCCAGAAAATTTGGGGATGGATCCACAGGAGATTCGTGCTAAAGTCAATGCATCATTGCAGGCGGTGAATATGGCTAAATACCGGACCTTTGCTCCGCATTTGTTATCGGGCGGGCAGAAGCAGCGCATTGCGATTGCGGGAGCCTTAGCTATGGATACCGATTGTCTGGTTTTGGATGAGCCGACGGCGATGCTCGATCCTCAAGGACGGGAAGAAGTGTTGCGGACGGTGCAGAAGCTTCATGAGGAGCGAGGGATTACGATTGTATATATCACCCATTTCATGGAAGAAGCTTCGGTGGCAGACCGGATTGTGGTCATGGATAAGGGGCAGGTAGCAGCTGATGGTACGCCGCGTGAGATTTTTGCCGACGTTCCTGGTATGAAGAAATGCGGCTTGGATGTTCCGTTGGCGGTGGAGGTTGTCTGGCAGCTTCGCCATCAGGGAATCAAGCTGCCAGAGGATATTCTGACGGAAGATGAATTGGTAGAGGCATTGGAGGCATATACGTGTCAATCGAATTAAAACAGGTAAGTTATACTTATATGCCCAAGACACCGTATGAACATAAGGCGCTGGATGATGTGTCCTTTACGCTGGATGAGGGGAGCTTTACGGCCATTGCCGGTCATACCGGATCGGGAAAGTCAACCCTTGTCCAGCATTTGAACGGCCTGCTGCATCCGGAATGCGGTCAGGTCTTAGTGGATGGTGTGGATTTGGCGGATTCCTCCAGGACGGGACGTCAAGCGGCTAAGGAAGCTCGCAACAAGGTGGGCATGGTGTTCCAGTATCCGGAACAGCAGTTGTTCGAGGAGACGATTGCAGCGGATATTGCTTTTGGCCCGAAGAATCAGGGACTAGAGGGCGAAGCCCTGGCAAAGCGTGTCAAGGAGGCCATGGAGCTGATGGGGCTTGATTATGCTGCATATAAAGATCGTTCTCCGTTCCAACTCAGTGGTGGGCAGAAGCGCCGAGTGGCTATTGCCGGTGTCTTGGCGCTTCATCCGAAATATCTCGTGTTGGATGAACCGACGGCAGGTCTTGATCCGCAGGGAAGAGAAGATTTGATTCAGATCATTTGTCGATTGCGCAAGAAGTGGAAGCTTACCATTGTATTTGTCTCGCATAATATGGAAGATATTGCCCGTTTGGCAGATTCGGTAGTCATTATGAATCATGGACAAATGGCAATCAAAGCTGCTCCCCAGGCAGCCTTTGAACAAGTGGGGATTTTGCAGGCGGCTGGCTTGCAGGAACCACAGATGCTTCATTTGCTGCATCGCCTGCAGGCGGTGGGGCTTCCGGTAAAGGCTGATGGAATTCAGCTGGCAGATGGTATCCATGCGATCAAGGAGGCATTGTCACATGCTAAGTAATATCACGATTGGACAGTACTTTCCGGGAAATAGCATCCTGCATCGCTTGGACCCGCGCGTGAAGGTTTTACTGCTGTTTTTCTTTTTGATTGAGATTTTCCTGTTCAGCAATGCCGTGGCTTATGGGATTTTTTCTGCCGTTGCCTTTGCGTTGATGCTGCTTTCGGGGATTCCGCTGGGAATGTTGCTCCGTTCGCTTAAACCACTTTGGTGGATTATTCTCTTCACGTTTGTGATCCATTTATTCAGTAATCCGGGAACGCCGATAGCCAAGTTTTGGTGGTTTACGCTGACTTGGGAAGGCATACGGATGGGATGTTTTATTTCTCTGCGGTTGGTTTTGCTCATTTTGATGAGTTCGCTGTTGACTTTTACGACGAGTCCGTTGAAGCTAACGGATGCATTGGAGAGTTTGTTATCGCCGTTTCGCCGTTTTGGACTTCCGGCGCATGAGTTGGCGATGATGATGACGATTGCCCTGCGGTTTATTCCGACGCTGATTGAGGAAACGGATAAAATCATGAAGGCGCAGCAGTCGCGTGGCGCTGATTTTACTACAGGCAATGTGATGAAGCGGCTGCGGAATATGGTGCCGATTTTGGTGCCGTTATTTTTGTCGGCATTCCGGCGGGCTGATGAATTGGCCATGGCAATGGAAGCCCGTTGTTATCGTGGTGGTGTCGGGCGTACGCAGATGAAGTCACTGAAGACGGGCGGCGTTGATTATCTGGCGATTGCCGGTTTTGTCTTGTTGACGGTGTCATTGCTGGGCATTAAAGTCCTAGCATAAGTGGAGAAGGGAAGGAAATGAAACCAGAACACAAAGCGGAGATGAAGGCGAGAGCCCGTAATATTGTTTTGACAGTGGCCTATGATGGAACGGCCTATCATGGTTTTCAACGGCAAATGCCGCCAGTGGTGGCCGTACAGAATGTACTAGAAGAAAAGTTGCAGCTGGTCTTTGGGGATACGATTGAATTGGCGGCTTCAGGACGTACTGACGCCGGTGTCCATGCTTATGGACAGGTGGTGAATTTCTTTACCAATGGCACGATACCGACGGAGCGGATTGTGCGAGCAGTCAACAGCCTATTGCCGCCGGATATTGTGGTAAAGGAAGCCCATGAGGCCGATTTTGATTTCAGTGCCCGGCACAGTGCAAAGTCTAAGACGTATATCTATCGCATTCAGCAGGGGGATGTTCCTTCGGTGTTCACGCAGCGCTATGCCTGGTATGTGCGGCGGCCCCTTGATGTGGCGGCTATGCAGCAGGCTCTGGACTGCATCCTGGGCCACCATGATTTCAGCGCGTTCCGGGCTGCGGGAGGTGCGCCGATGCTTCCGATACGCACCATGTATGAGGCCAAGGTGGAGGAAAAGGGAAATGGCATGCTGGAGTTTTCTATCCATGGTAATGGTTTCCTTTACCATATGGTCCGCAAC
>CALYVJ010000222.1 GCA_945494195.1 uncultured Selenomonas sp.
CGTAAGCGCATAATAAATCGGTGTATAGAAAAAACCATGGACCTATGATATTCTTCAGTCATAAGTTCATGGTTTTATTTTTTACGCTTTACAGTTTTCTTGAACCGTCGCTGTCCAGGGCAGGTATTGATTCAAGGTTTCTTTATTCTTGAGGTCCGGTGTATTCGGCAGCTGTTCAAAGAGGTATTGCAGGTACCGTTCCGGGTCCAGATTATTTGCTTTGGCGGTTTCGACCAGACTGTATACGATGGCGCTGGCTTTGGCTCCTTTGGGGCTGTTGCTGAACAGCCAGTTCTTTCGTCCGATCGTGAAGGGACGGATGCCGTTTTCTGCGGTGTTGTTGGAGATGTCGCAGTGCCCGTCTTTGAGATAGTTGGTCAGTTCAATGCGGTTCGACAGGAGGTAGTTCATCGCCGTTGCTAAGGGAGATTTTGGCAGCAGCCGGCCGACATGGTTTTCTGCCCATGCGAATAGCGCCTGCAAGATAGGTTTTTCATCGTTGAGGCGTCTGGTATATCTTTCTTCTGGCGAGAGATCCTTATATTCAGTTTCTTTATGGAATAATTCCCCGATTTGACGGATGCCTTCCTGGATCAGGGAGTTTGCCCAGGCATCGGTATCCTTGGCATAAGCCGGGGCGGCATCGACGAACTTACGGCGGGCATGGGCCCAGCAAAGGCAGTGGCCGGCTGTCTTGATATTATGGTATCCGGAATAGTCGTCGGTTAGCAGGTAGCCCTGGAAACCATTCAGGAATGTTTCTGCGCAATTTCCGGCGCGGGAGGGTGCATATTCGAACAAGCGTATGTTCTGATTCGGGTTCAGGGTCGTACTGGTATAGATCCACATGTACGATTTGCTGGTGTTCTTGCGGCCTTTTTCGTTATGCACCTGGACCGGGGTTTCATCGGCGTGAAGGCATGGTTCTTCTAATAGCAGCTCATGCAGCCGGTCGTAGACCGGGACCAGCCATTCCTTGGTGGCGATGATGATCCAGTTGGCCAGGTTAGCCCGGGGAAAAGCAAGACCAATGCGTTTCCATTCGCTTTCCTGCCGGTACAAGGGCACTGCATAGCCGTATTTTTGCATCATGACATGGGCAACAACGGACGGCGAGGCAATGGAATGTGGGATGACCGGCTGGGGCATCGCAGCTTTCAGGATGGCAGGCTGTCCCTGTTTACGGCATTCCCGGCATTCATAGCTCTTGCGATAGAAATCCTTTACTTCGACATGGGACGGGATGTAGATGACTTCGGAGCGGATGAATTCTTCTCCTACCGGGGAAAGTTCACTGCCACACGCAGGGCAGACCATCGTATCCGGTTCGACAACGATTTTTTGATGAGGAAGGTTGGCCAGGAGTTCTTCCCGATGGCCGACCTTTTTCTTGCGTTTATGCGGTTTGACGGTGACTTCCGGTTCCGGAGCGCTGGGCTTGGCTTCCGTTTCGGCTTCGTTGAACAGGCTCATCTGTTCTTCCGGGTACACGACCTTCTTGGTTTCCGATTTACAGCCGAACTGAGCCTTGCGCAGCCATTCGATCTGCTTACGCAGTTGTTTGTTCTCTGTTTCCAGCGACTCGTTCTGCGCGGTCAGTTCATCGATTTTCCCTTGCATTTCCTGTTCACGGATATCTGTCATACGGCACCTCAACCTTACGAATTTGCGATGGGCCTATTATACCACAAAACAGCCGAAAACCCTAGTGTTTATACAGGGTTACGGCTGTTTTATATGACAAATTTCGGGGTAATATTTTGTACGGCCCGGGGCTGTTCAATTGACAGACCTTCCATGAGCCAGCGGAACTGCTGTGGCGTCAGCTCTCGCACTTCATCCGGCGTATTCGGCCATTGCAGCCGGCCTTTTTCAATCCGTTTGTAAAGGAGCAGGAAACCGTCTCCTTGCCAAAACAGGGCCTTGAACCGGTCCCGGCGACGGCCACAAAAAAGGAACAGCGCCGGCTGGAACGGATTCAGGTGAAACTGCTGGGTGACGATGGCGCTGAGCCCATCGATGGACTTACGCATGTCCGTATACCCGCAGGCGATGAATACATGGTCTGCCGAAATATGCAGGTCCATCATACGTTTATCTTCTGCAAAAGCTGCAATGTTTTCTGTAGCAGACTTTCTGACGTATGCTCGGTGATTTCTAAGGAAAAAGCACCATACCGCACGGTAATGGAATCTGGTACCGGCGTAGCCGATGAAAGTGGTACCCAGGTTGGCGTTGGATTTTCTGTGGTCGCCAACGGATGCTCTCCAGCAAAATGAATACGGATTTTATGTTGCCAGTAGTAATATTGCTTGGTTTTAATGCCATGCTGCGCACAGAAATCCTTGGTCGTCAGGCCGCTGGCCTGACACTGCTCGATGATTTGCATCCAATTCCTCATCCTCAGATCACGGGTAATCTTCTTAGTGTCCAAAAATATTCCTCCTTGCTTTGTGGGATATATTAGAGTTTTTCGACTTTTTAGACAAAATGGGGAAAACTCTAATAAGTCTAATTTATTCCATTGACTGAGCCTATTTTCTCATAAATGGCAAGGAGATTAAATCCACTGGTTTATTTTACGCTTACTTTGATTTTGATCCGGCTCGGACGCTGACGATATTTGAACAGTTTGCCAATGATCTGATTCCAGAAACGTCGGGCGATCGGGGGGATTTGGATCAGCGCAAACAGCATGTCCGGGAACTTTTGAATTTCTTCCCCGTTTATGGTGAAGATGACCAAGGTGCGATGATTGAACTGGATGCAGAAAAAGTTCTGACTATTCCCCGTCATATCCATGCCCGGGAAGTGGTGGACCGCGGATTTATGTCCAATTTCTTGTTTACCAATATTTCCGGTATTTTTGGTGCACCCAAAGAAATTATTGATATCATCAATGGCATGCAGGCGCTGGAAGAACCAAAAAAACTATCCAACGTAGATATTAATGACGATACAGCCGATAACTTGCATTTGAATGAGGACGGGGAAGTAGAAATCCCACAGGAACAGATTATTGGAACAGCCGCTGATTTGTTTGGCAAGAAAGTACATAGTGATATTGGTGAAGCCTTAGTACAGACTGTGCAACAGATTACAACACAACACGAACAACATCCGGATCCCCAAAAAGATGAATTGGATAGCTTGAGAAAAACCTTTAGCAAACCAGTTGCTGATACACTCTTGGAAACCGCAAAGAATCAATATGGGGATAATTTGAAAAAGTCTACTCAAAAAGTATTGGAACACAAGATACAGGAAACAACGAATGGTGTTGTGGATAAGGAATACGGCGACTATACAATCCGGAAAAATCAAATAACAAAAGAACATGAGGAAAAGATTAAAGAAGCCCAGGATAAGGGTGCTTCCATGCATGAAATCTCTCAATTAGATGAAAAATACGAAGAAAAACGTAATCAGGCATATCAGACCATGGTACAGAGTATTCAGCAGAAACTAGACAGTGAAGATACGATAAACAAGGCTGCGGAAACAATTGTAGAGACGGTCGAAACGGAAAAGCTGAATACAGAAAAGAAATCCATTGAAGGCGATGTCCGCGATCATTTGCGGGGATTTTCTCGTACGATACCGGCATTTCTTATGGCCTATGGCGATGAGCATACGACGCTGGCTAATTTTGATTCCCTCGTTCCGGAAGAGGTGTTCTGGGAAGTTACGGTTAACCCGCAAAATGGCAAAGGCGTAACGCTTGACCAATTCCGTATGCTCCGTGATGGTGGGGAGTATTACGATAAAGATGAACAGGGCCATGAAATCCGTGATGAAGAACACCGACATCATTTTGAAGGTCATTTATTTGATGAAGTTGTATTCAATGATGCTGTTGTGGAATTCATGAAAAAGCGGGCGCAACTGGCCAATTATTT
>CALYVJ010000223.1 GCA_945494195.1 uncultured Selenomonas sp.
CCTTGAGAATAGCAATGCCGCCCTCTTTACGGTAAGGATTCTCGACACTATGGATGACATTACGGTCTAAGACATTCGCATGTTTGATACGCTCTCCCATTGGACCAGTTACGGTCAAGGCGTCAAGGTGAATGAGGTCTTTCTTGGAGAGCTCATTCATAACAGCCGAAATGCCACCAGCTTCCTCAAGATCCACCATATGATGGGTTCCGCCGGGGCTCAGTTTGGTGATATAGGGGGTGCGGCGTGAGATCTCGTCAAACAGCGGTGCAGGAATTTTTATTCCTGCCTCATGCGCGATAGCAGTCAGATGAAGTACCGTATTGGAAGAACCACCGATTCCCATATCCACGGTGATGGCGTTTTCAAAGGCCTTTCGTGTTAGAATGTCACGGGGTTTGATATCGTTCTTGACCAAATCCATGATGACTGCACCGGCGCGCTTGGCCAGCAACCGGCGTGCTCCTGTATAGGCCGCCGGAATCGTGCCGTTGCCTGGCAAGGCCATGCCGAGAACTTCCGATAACGAGTTCATCGTGTTAGCGGTAAATAAACCGGCACAAGAACCGCAGCCTGGACAGCATTTTTCCTCAAGATCGCGCATTTCCGCCTCCGACATTTCACCTGCAGCATATTTTCCTGCCGCTTCAAAGGCCTGGCTGACACTGACATCGCGACCTTGGAAACGTCCCGGCAACATCGGACCGCCTGATACAACCACACAGGGGATATTGAGGCGGGCAGCTGCCATGAGCATACCAGGAACGACTTTGTCACAGTTGGGAATCAGTACGAGGCCGTCAAAACCAGAAGCCATGGCAACAGATTCCACTGAATCGGCGATGAGTTCACGGCTAGCCAGGGAATATTTCATTCCCTGGTGGCCCATGGCAATGCCGTCGCAAACCCCGATGGCAGGAAATTCGACCGGCGTTCCGCCCGCTGCGGCAACGCCGAGTTTTGCCGCATCCGCAATTTCGCGAAGATGAATATGACCAGGAATGATTTCATTGAAGGAATTGCAAATGCCAATCAACGGTTTTTTCAAATCTTCTGGCCCATAGCCATTGGCATGGAATAACGAACGATGTGCGCACCGGGTAGCGCCCTTTTTAACGATGTCACTTCTCATTTTCAACTCTCCTAATCCTGAGACATAAACTTCATCACGGGAAATGTCTATCTCATTTAGATATTTGATGATAGAATCTCATTACATAGTTACAATTCTACTTCATTTATCTGTGAAAAACAAGAGATTAGGTTGGAAATATTTACATAATCACAGTTGTTAATTAAAATTCGATTCCTTTTTGTGCCTTTATGCCCTGTTCATATGGATGTTTGACTTGCACCATTTCGGTGACTAAATCTGCCTTCTCGATGAGTTCCGGTTTTGCCTCCCGTCCCGTCAAGACTACGTGCAAATCCTTCGGGCGGCTTTCTAAAAGTGCGAGAACATCGTCCAGGGAAACAAGCCCAAATTTTACAGCGTAGTTGATTTCATCGAGTATGACCAAATCCCAGCAACCACTGGTCATAGCATCCCGGGCCATCGCCAATGCCTTGGCGGCAGCCTCTTTATGTTCTGCTTCGTCGTGTTCGTCTGTATTGGTGAAACCTAATCCACATTGCTTGATTTCCATACGGCCATCTGCAGCCGCTAATGTCTCAAGTGTTTTGAGCTCACCATATTTCCAGCCGCCCTTGATGAACTGCAAGATGCAAACCCGAAGGCCATCGCCCCAGGCTCTGGCAGCCAGCCCCAATGCCGCAGTCGTTTTACCTTTTCCATTGCCCGTGTGAACAATAACCAATCCGAACTTTTCCAATACCTATCACCTCTAAAATATGTTATACTTAGTGTTATACAATATTTTAAATAAAATTCCTGCAATTTGGTGTTTATATATGAAGAAATTTTTACTTTTTACCTTTGTAATCGCATGTTTTACGACATTTTTTGCCTATGTCGCGGAAAAAACGGACATTCTTGGTCTTCAGGGGATGAAACTTCAAACCTCCTTTGACGAACATGATGGACATATGGTCTTGTCCTGGGATCCGCTTCCCTATCCGTGCTTTTACAAAGTTGAAACTTACTCGCATACGACAGGGCTTGTGGAAGGCGAGCCAGAATATCATTTCTTTACCAGAGGTTTTACCCATAACGCTTCCTATGAAGTGCCGCGAAGTGGTATTCCTACCTGTTATCGCGTTACGGCTTACGGTCTTTTTGGTCCATTGACACCGCCGTCAGACCCCATTGAAAATCCCATCTACAATAAAAACGTACCGTCACCTACGACAATTTATCATTATACAGAAACTAATCCTGCCAGCTTGATGCCGTTTCTTGTTTGGCATGCCGTGCCTAACGCTGTCTGCTACGAGGTGGAACTTTTAGCGGGCAAACCGGCGCAAGAGGGAGGCATTGCCCTGGATAAGTCCAATCATTTGGAAAGCACTAAAATGATTTTCACCAATGGCTGGCAGGCTAATCTGCAAAAGTATGCGAATCGGAAATTCATTTACTGGCGTGTCCGGGCCCTTGACCTGCACCATAATCCAATTGGCGAATTTTCCAAGGCCGAGGAACTTCACATCAATCCGGACCTTCCTCAGCCTAATCATCCTCTGATTAACACCTTTGACCAAATGCCAAATTTCCAAATGCCAGTCTATCCGGTCTACCAATGGATACCATTGAACAATGCCACTCGGTATGAGGTAGAACTGATGATACATCCACCAGCAGTGGAAAATGGTACCGCACCGGAAGAAGATGCAGTCTGGCGTAAAACGGTGAATGTGACTTCGGCCTGCTATGATGAATATCCCCGCCCTTATGCTGGCGAGTATTATTGGCGTGTCCGGGCGGTAGATCCGCAGGGCAAGACAATTGGCAGCTGGTCGGACACGGCCTGCTTCACGATGCCGGAACTTCCCGAGCGTGTATCGGTGGCCGTGCTTGGTGATAGCATCACCCATGGCGGCGGTGCCGTTTCTAATTCACCGGCAGCCTTGGAATACAGTTATACCACTTATTTCGATTTTCCTTGCTTGAATTTGGGACGAAGTGGTGATACTTCTAGGACTTCACTGGAGCGTTTCGACCAGGATGTACTTCCTTTCCGTCCAGTAAATCTGCTAATTCTTACAGGAACTAACAGTTTACGAGCTCCTAATACGTCACCAGAAAGTGTCGTAAATGATTTGAAAGCGATTCGGGATAAATGCCTGGCTAACGATATCCGCCCTATCTTCATGACGCTGATGCCAGTCAATCCTCCCAATATCCTCTTTGCTTTCCAAGCACCTACTGATCCAAAATGGGAAACAAAACTCAAGATTATCAATAGCTGGATTCGCCAACAGGACTACTATATTGATTTGGAACCCTACTTTTACGACCCAACACATAAAATCATGGACAATAAATTTTCCGTGGATGGCCTTCATCCGGATGTCTATGGAAAAATGTTAATGGGTGAGATTGTTAACATGAACCAGGATAAACTGCTTCGATAATAAACAAAAAGCGTTGGATTCGAAAACGAGTCTGGCGCTTTTTGTTTATTAAACGCAATTGATTGGAATTTATTCACAAATATCATTGACACTGTGCAAAAACTTGCGTATACTTTGTACCATGTTCTTAGAAATTGGAATAAAGGGATTTCGATTTTGCAAACATATTGGGATAAAAAGATGTTAAGGATTTTAGATTGGGATTGGCAATAAAATCCCCAAGGAGGATATTTATGAAGAATCTTGAATGGTGCGAACTCGCGAATAAATTCTATGCATTTAAAAGCATTGCTGATCAACTCGGCTTTTATGTTCCGGAACTGCAGGGAATGGGTGAAGGAATAATAAGGCTG
>CALYVJ010000224.1 GCA_945494195.1 uncultured Selenomonas sp.
TAATCTATTGAACAGAATTAGATAAAATAAGTATAAATCCTGCAAAAACGCAGAAAATAAATCATTAGAATGGCGTTATTTGCCCTTTTTTATGCTTGATAACATTCTTTTTGGATGAGTTTGCGGTAGCTTTCAAGCAGGCTCTGTGTAATCTTGCCAGGGGTGCCATTGCCAATCGTATGACCATCGATGGCAATGACTGGGGTAACTTCGAGGCTGGTGCTTGTGACGAAGGTCTCTTCTGCACTTAGGGCGAATTCCGGCGTAAAGGCTTTTTCGACGACAGTATAGCCGAGCTGCGGGATGATTTCTTCGAACAGGATGGAGCGTGTGACACCTTTGAGGATAAGATGGTCGGTGGGCTGCGTCCAAATCAGTCCGTCTTTTACGATAAAGAAGTTGCTGCTTGAGCCTTCGGTAATCAGATTCGTATCCTTGCGAAACTGGATGGCACCCTGCAGACCTTTGTCATGAGCGGCCTGTTTGGCTAGTACACTTCCCAAAAGATTGAGACTTTTGATATCACAGCGCAGCCAGCGCAAGTCTTCAAACAAGAGGCATTCAATACCGTGTTCCTGCCATTGGCGGTTAGGTGTTGATTCGTGAATGGTCATGGAAAGATTGGGAACGACCTGATCGGGAAAGGCATGCGTGCGTTTGGCTGTGCCACGGGTAAACTGGAAATAGATGGTACCGTCTTTTATACCGCTTTTGGCGATGAGGTCGTAGTGGATGGCCGTGAGTTCTTCATCCATGTAGGTGATGGGGATGCGCAGTTCGCGCATGGAACGGCGGCAGCGGGCTAGGTGGCGGTCCAGGGCAAAGCATTTGCCGTTATAGACGCGGGTGACTTCATAGATGCCATCGCCAAACTGGTAGCCGCGGTCTTCAAGGTTAACCGATGCCGATTCAAGGGGGATGAATTGGCCGTTAAAAAATCCATATTCCATAGGGTAATCCTCCAATCAATAAATACTTCTTTCATTATAACGCGCTTCTTCCGATTTTGCCAAAGACAATTGTTAAAGTTAGGACATATGACATGTTTTTTTCGAAAGAATTTTCGCATGGCTATTGGTTTTTGCGGCTTACCTTGATATAATGAAGAAGATGATTTGTGTTGACACATTGTTCTATGGTTTACACAATAACAAGTAGAAGTTGGAATAAGAAGGAGAAATGTGTAAATGAAACTTGTAGTGACAGTCGTTGGTAAAGACCGTGTCGGTATCATCGCGATGGTTAGTCAAATCCTCGCCGAGAACAATGTCAATATTCTGTCTATCAATCAGAACATCATGGATGGCTTCTTTAACATGATTTTGATTGCTGAAATCAGCGAGAGTAAAATCAAGCTGGTGGACCTGCAGAAGACGCTCAAGGAGCGCGGACAGGAAATCAACGTAGATATTAAGGCACAGCATGAGGATATTTTTAACGTCATGCATAATATTTGACATGTCAAAAGTCAGATGTCAAAAGTCAATTGTCAATTGACAAGTCAGATTTGACCGTTTAGGAGGATTTTGAACCTGTGATAACAATAGATGACATTTTAGAAACCAATGCCATGATAACGGAGAATAAGCTCGACGTACGTACGATTACGATGGGGATTTCACTCCGCGATTGTGCGCATCCGAATATCAACCAGTTTTGCCAGAACGTCTATGACAAGATTACGAAGTCAGCAGAGTTTTTGGTGAAGACTGGCGAAGATATCGAGGCCGAATACGGAATTCCTATTATTCACAAGCGCATTTCGGTAACACCGATTGCCATTGCAGCAGATGCCTGCAAGACGGATTCTTATGTTCCGGTGGCAGAGGCAATGGACCGTGCGGCAAAGGCCGTTGGCGTAAATTTTATCGGCGGCTTTTCGGCGCTGGTGGAGAAGGGCTTTACGCATGGTGACCGCGTGCTTATCAATTCGATTCCCCAGGCGTTGGCGTCTACGGATCTCGTTTGTTCTTCGGTAAACCTTGGTTCGACGAAGACGGGGATCAATATGGACTGCGTCCGTGAGATGGGTGAGGTTATCAAGCGTACGGCTGAACTCACGCGTGATACGCAGGCTTTGGGGTGTGCGAAGCTCGTAGTATTCTGCAATGCTCCTGGCGATAATCCGTTTATGGCAGGTGCTTTCCATGGTGTCAGTGAGGCGGACAAGGTGGTAAGTGTCGGCGTCAGCGGTCCGGGCGTTGTAAAACACGCGCTGGAAGGTCTTAAAGGGGCAGATTTCACGGAAGTTGCCGAGACGATAAAGAAGACGGCGTTCAAGATTACTCGCGTTGGCCAGCTGGTGGCTCGTGAAGCGTCGAAACGCCTTGGCGTTCCGTTTGGCATCATCGATTTGTCTTTGGCACCGACGCCGGCCGTCGGTGATAGTGTAGCGCGTATCATCGAAGAGATGGGTATCGAAAGCTGCGGTGCTCCGGGCACGACGGCGGCATTGGCACTCCTCAACGATGCGGTCAAGAAGGGCGGTCTTATGGCATCGAGCCATGTCGGTGGCCTTTCTGGTGCGTTCATCCCGGTCAGTGAGGATGAGGGCATGATTGCGGCCATCAAGTCGGGCAGTCTTTCCATTGAGAAGCTCGAGGCTATGACCTGCGTATGCTCAGTGGGCCTCGACATGATTGCGATTGAAGGCGATACGTCGGCGGCTACGATCTCTGGAATCATTGCCGATGAAGCAGCAATCGGCATGATTAACAACAAGACGACGGCAGTTCGCGTCATCCCGGTTCCGGGCGCGAAAGTTGGGGATATGGTTGAGTACGGCGGTCTCTTGGGGTACTGCCCGATTGTACCGGTTCGGAATCAGTACAGTTCGGACGCGTTCATTGCCCGCGGCGGCAGAATCCCGGCGCCAATCCGAAGCTTGACGAACTAAAATTATATAGCCTTCCCTGCGGGGAAGGCTTCTTTATTCGGCTGACAAGAAGGTGTGAAAATGCGGGTAACGAAAAAAATCAAGGAAGAACAGCTCGCCATTTTGGAAGAAACGTATCGTGGGGCCAAACCGGAATTGGTATTTTCCAATGCCTTTGAACTTTTGATCGCGGTGATTTTGTCGGCACAGTGCACGGATAAGCGAGTCAACGTGACAACCTCCCGCTTGTTCCAGAAGGCGGCGACGCCGGAGGCAATCCTGGAGATGGGATTGGCGCAGCTCGAGGAAGAGATTCGCGACTGCGGCCTTTTTCGCAATAAGGCCAAGAATATCCTGGCGGCCTGTCGGATTCTCTGTGAGAAGTTTGGCGGGCAGGTGCCGGATTCCTTTGCGGATTTGGAATCATTGCCGGGGGTGGGGCGCAAGACGGCGAATGTTGTCATGAGTGTGGCCTTTCATCATCCGGCGATTGCGGTTGACACGCATGTGTTCCGCATCAGCAATCGGTTGAAACTGGCTGTTGGGACAACGCCCCTAGAAGTGGAAAAAGAACTGCAACGGGTAATTCCGCGCGAGAAGTGGTCGGATGCCCATCATTGGCTCATTTGGCATGGCCGTAAAATTTGCAAGGCTCGCAAGCCGCTTTGCGGAACATGTCCGTTGGCTGATGTCTGCCCCAGTGTGATGGCAGAATGAATTTTCGGAAATGAGATGATTGAGTGAAATACCGTAAAGCAACATTTGATGATGTCGAGGCAATCTATGCGCTGGTGTCGGATTATGCGACCGATGGCGTGATGCTGCCTCGTTCGCGAAATACGCTCTATGAGACACTGCGTGATATGGTGATAGCAGAAAATGATGAGGGGGAGATTGTGGGCGTTGGTGGCCTGCACTTGATTTGGGACCGTCTGGCAGAAATCCGTACCATGGCGGTATCGCCCAAGATGACCCGTCAGGGAATCGGTGC
>CALYVJ010000225.1 GCA_945494195.1 uncultured Selenomonas sp.
AGGGTTCCTTTTTCTATTGCAAACAATTGACCGAGAAATATTTTACACTAAGTTTTACCAGCTATCAGTCTTTGCGAATGAAGTCAGCAATGGTGCGGCGCTGTGGCACAGCCGGTGCTGGAGAAACCGCCGTGGAGGTTCCGGTGAAATTCGATAGCTGTGGACGAGCCGTGGCTGGAGAAATACTGCTGAGATTGGTCCGGGGGGCACTGGCGTTAATGCTGGCCAGTGTCTGCACTCCGGTAGTGTTGGCAGCTGGTGCCACTGGCGTTTCGTTGGTATTATCCAGCGAGGTTAATTTGACTTCGAGGATGTCGCCGTTTTTGACCGGATCGGTGAAATCTACTGGTAATCCGTTGACGAGTATCGTAAAGGTCATGCGGCTGGTGGCTGCAGGCGGCTGGAAGTTTACTGCTAACAGCGCGTCGCTGACGGTGGTAGCGGTGCGTTCGGATTTCACATAGGTGATTTCGCAGCCGTCATCGATCAGCGTGCCCGGGCTGGCTTTGCGGCCGTTTACCATGAGCTCGATGCTGGCCGATGGGATTTGGTATTCGTTGTTTTCGTAATAGATGACGATAGAAGTATCGGCATCGTTGACGTCGAGTACATCGCCTAGTTTTGGTTCTTCGTCGGCGATGTATTCGATATGATCGCCTTCGTGAATCGGCATCGAGATGCTGGCTGGCGCATCGTTCAAAAGAATTTCTGGCGTGCAGCTGTAGCTGGAATCATTGCCATTGAGTTTGTAATGGATTTTCCGGCCGGTTGGTGGATAGCCAGCAGCCAGCAGTGCCTCGCCAAGGCTTTTGAATTCGCGGCTCTCGATGACGTCTCCGTCGGCCAGCAGCTGGTCAGCAGTGGCTTCTTTGCCATTGATGGTGACATGCTGGCGGATGTGTTTTTCACGGCCGTTTACGTAGATGGTATATTCCTGTCCGGCGGTGACCAGGTCGCCAAGGTGTACGGTCGGAGTGGTGCCGTTTTCTCCAGGGATGATGGTGATATGGGCACCGTCATGGATGACTGTATCCAGGTCGGCTTCTTTGTCACCCAGCAGGATTTTGGCAAAGGTGCCAAGGGTGCCTGGGAAGAATTTCTTTTCGGTACCCAGGCTGACCATGAGCCCCAGCCCTGGATGGCCGTTGTATTTGCGCATGTTAATGCCGGCGTTCAGCAAGGCATCGGAGATGGTAAGCTCCCGGAAGTTGAACAGGCTGTATTCCTCGTCGTTTACATAGACCGAGAGGAAGTGCAGGGTGTTGAGGGAGGCTATTTTCAAGATGCCCAGCGGGGTGACGGCATCGGGAGAGTGAAGTTCCTCCGGCAGGCCGGTGATGCCGTCGACGTTGTCTGGCTTGCGGACAGCGACGCGGTTCTGCGGCATGCCGAGTGCTTCCGCTACGAATGCGGCCAGGTTCGGAGTAAGCGAACCGCCGCCGACGAGCATGACAGCCTGTGGGGCATCGCCGTTGAGTTCAAGGATTTGTTTGGAAATCGCAGCGGCCAGGTTTTCGATGTTTGGTAATACCGGGTCGATGATTTCCTTTGCTGTGAGGTTATATTCCATGCCGAGGATATCGGTAAAGGAAACGTCTTCGCCGTTGGAGGCACGACGCTTGATGTCTTCGGCTACATTGAAGTCCAGCAGGAAGCGCTGGCTGATGGCCTCAGTGACTTCGTCGCCAGCTAAGGGAACCATGCCATAAGCGATGACGGAGCCATTTTTTGTGATGGCAACGTCGGAAGTGCCTGCGCCGATATCGACCAATACCAGGTTCAGATGGCGCATGGTGGGCGGAATCAATACGTTGATGGCGGCAATCGGCTCCAGGGTTAAGGCGCGCATTTCCAGATTCGTGGCATGGAGTGCCGACTGCATGGAGTCTATGACCTGACGTGGCAGGAAGGTGGCGATGACGACGGCCTTAGCCTTTTTGCCACGCTGTCCTACGAGGGATTTGAGCTGGATGTCATCCAGGATATAACGGATGGTGCTGTATCCTACGCAGTAGTAACGCGTGGGGTCATCCACCGTATGGGAGTCGGTCAGGGCCGCTTGGGCCGCTTGTACGCCGGCAAAATCCAGGTTGCGCTGCTGTTCTGGCGTGATGAGTCCGTTGACTTCCATTTCCGCCTCGGCGGTCATGGTGTAGAGGGCACGGCCTGCCGCAGCAACAGCGGCGTTTTTGATGGGGCCGGTCTTGGCTTCGAGGGATTCTTTGACCTTTTCGATGATGGCGGCTACCTGCGGGACATCGTGGATTTGGCCGTCCAGCATGGCACGGGTTTTGTGCTCCAAGCGGTCGGTGGCGATGATGTGAAGCTGGTCGTCGGTTTCGTCGTGTTCAGCTACGATGCCGATGACACTGCGGGTACCGATATCGAGGGAGAAGATACGCTCTCCCTTCGCTTTTTTCCCCGCAGGTTCTTTGGTGGTTTTGGCTGCTTTTACTGTTTTGCTGCACGTAGTGGTTTTCTTGGCCGGTGCCGCCGTTTTGGCGGCTGTTTTTGCTTTTGCCGGCTCTTTTATTGTAGGCATAAAAAAACTCCTTGTTATTTCAGAATTTAAAAGGTTATTTTACTTATTTCGCGAAGTATATAAAGGAATCCTGTTTTTAGCAGAAAATTTACGGGACATACAAACTAAAAAGAAGCGGGTGTGATTGTTATGACAGGAAATAAAGAAGTAATAACGGGTAGTGATTTCAAGCGCATGGTAAGTGGCGCTTATAGTGAGTTCCTGCTTGAGTATGAGACCATAAATGAGATGAAGGGGGCAGGACATCGGCCTGGTACCCATGTGCTTCGCACAATGGGGGCCGCAGTGATGCCCCTGCGGGATGTGAGGGATGACAGCATTGGCGGACTGGCACGGCGCGTAGCATCCGGTGCGATTTTTGGTGCCCGCGGAAATGCTGGCGTGGTGTTGGCGCAGATGTTCCGAGGCTTGGGGAAGGGCCTGTCGGGCAAGCACAATGCAACGTCTTCTGAGTTTGGCAAAGCGTTTCAGTATGGAATCCTGTATGCGCAGCGCGTGATTCCAGAAGGAAAAGAGCGCCCCATTATCACGTTGGCCAAGGCGGTGGCTAAGGGCGCTTATCATGCGGTTCGCGACAACAAACCCATTTCGGAGATTTTGGAAGCGGCTATTGGGACCGGCGAAAAGGAACTGGAAAAAATCGGCAGTGAAGACGCCGGTGCCCGGATTATGTTCACGTTCCTCAAGGGGTGCCTGAAGGGCCTTGATGGCAATTTCGTTTCTCCGGCGGTCAGTCTGTCTCTGGGACTTGAGGCGCAGCAGCCTATGCCAGATCCGCGCAATGATGTGGTTCGCCCGTATTGCGTACGTTTTACCGTGGGAAACCCGAAAGTGGACATTCCAGCGTTCAAGGAACAGCTCAACGAGTATTCGAGTTTTGTGTTGGTTCAGCAGAAGGGAAGAGGCATTGCCGTTCATCTGCATACGGATCATCCGGGGAAAGTTATCGAGCAGTCGGTGGGCTGGGGGTCCATCAAGGAGGTTCGCATTACGAATATGAGCGAAAACCACGAACTTCCTCCCCATGGAGCATTGATTCCTGTGGCATTGCTGGCTGTGGCGGAAAATAAAGTCCAGGCTCGGGAGATGCAGGAAGCTGGCATCAACATCATTGTGAACGGCAGTGAGGATGACGGCCCTTCGGTGGCAGAGCTGGTCAGCGCTGCGCACAGTGATTTCGCCGATGCCTACCTCATGATTTCCTGGAGCCGGGATTTCTGGCTGGTGTTCCAGCAGGCAAAGCGGCTGGTAGGGAGCCGGGTAGAGCTGGTCCTCTGTGAGGATAAAAATCAGCAGGCT
>CALYVJ010000226.1 GCA_945494195.1 uncultured Selenomonas sp.
GATGTCCGCCATCTGTTCTCGAAACACGGCGGCAACCTTGGCCAGGATGGTTGCCTTGGCTGGATGTCCCAGAAGAAGGCTATCTTCGTCGCCGAAAAAGAGACGTTTGCTGATGAAGATGCGCTGATGGAAATCGTGCTCGAGGCTGGTGCCGACGATATGAAGGACGAGGGTGAGGTCTTCGAGATTACGGCTGATCCGGATGTTTACGATGACATCGAGGCAGCTCTGGAGGCCAAGGGCATCGAGACGGCATCGTCGGAAATCACGATGGTTCCGGACAACACGGTTAAGCTCTCCGGCGAAGACGCTGAGAAGATGCAGAAGCTCGAGGATGCGCTCGAGGAGAACGACGACGTCCAGAACGTCTACAGCAACTACGAAATCGAAGAATAATCATCGCTTCGGAAATACAAAGGGGCTCAGAGCATGAGCCCCTTTTCTGCTATCGGGAGGAGAACTTATGTTAGCTTTGGGCATTGACCCGGGAACCGCGATCTGCGGCTATGGCTTTGTCGAGTCCAAGGGCAGCCGCTTGATTCCGCGTGCCTATGGGTCAATCTTTACGACGCCGAATATGAAAATGGAAGACCGTCTGCTCAAGATCCATACCGAACTTGATGCGCTGATAAAAAAATATCAGCCCGATGTCATGGGCGTTGAGAAACTCTTCTTCAACCGCAACGTCACGACGGCGATTCCTGTCGGCCAGGCGCGGGGCGTGGTACTCTTGGCCGCGGCGCAGAACAACCTGCGGCTCGTCGAGCGCACGCCGATGCAAATCAAGCAGGATGTCACGGGCTATGGCAAAGCGACGAAACAGCAGGTTATCTACATGGTAACCAAGCTCTTGCACCTGCCCGAGCCGCCGAAACCGGATGATACGGCTGATGCTTTGGCCGTTGCCATATGCACGACCTATTGCATGAACGACGCCGTTTGGCGTAACCAGTTATAACGAAGCGGACAACATCATAATTCATAACGCGGAAGAAGATGTCTCCCACCTCTATAGGTGGCGAGTTCCTTATTTACTAACAGGCGGTGAGCATATATCTCCCGCCTCGTTGAAACGCCGTTGTTCCTTTTTATGATAAAATTACGGCAGGAGGTGCTGGCATGAAGAAGGTGCGGATAACTGTCATGCGGAAGGCTTGTTACCCGGATTTGATGGAGAAGTATGAAAATCCTATTGGCATGCCTGCGATATTGAGGCGGGAACTGTATTCATTGCCAATGGCTGGCAAAGGCCGGAAGGATTGTGTGCGAGTGCCTGGGAGACCATGTCTCCTTTTGTCATGGGATTGGCACATGGAGCGGAGAATTTCTATGATGGCTGGATGAAGAATCCACGGTCAGCGATGATTTCCTGTAATGACGGCTTCCGGCCGGTAAGTTTTCTGCTCGAAACAATGGATGAGGATGCAAACTGAGCATTGGTTGGACGCGGATGGGAAACGCTGGATAAGTATGGGAGGAATAAAATGAAAGCAGCCATAGTTTTTGATTCGAGGACGCATACGACTGAGAAGGCCGCAGCCTTTATCGCTGAGGGACTGAAATCCATTGGCGAAATCGAGGTAAGATGCTTCAATATCGATGATGCAGATTTTGCGTATATCCAGCAGTCCCAGCTGGTAGTTTTTGGCTCGCCAACGTATATGGCTTCTGTTACCGCGAAAATGAAAAGCTGGCTGGAGAGCAATGCTGGCAAGCTGAAACTGGCAGGCAAGCTCGGTGGCGCTTATGCTACGGAGCAGTATATCCATGGAGGTGCGGAAAACGCCATCCAGGAAATGCTGGTATTCATGATGGTCATGGGGATGATGACCTACTCTGGCGGCTCGGCCTGCGGAAGGCCCGTAATTCATCTAGGGCCAGTGGGGATGAGCCAGGATATTGAGAGTTTCAAGGAATTGTTCATGACTTATGGTCAGCGGATGGGGGAGCAGTTGCTTAAACTATTATAAAACTAACGGCGTCTCGTACTTGTAGAAGTATGAGACGCCGTTTGGTTATCGTTTATTTAGTGAATGGCCTTTAAAATCCAAAGGATGAAGTAGGTAAGGCCGCCTGCAATCAACGGACCGACCGCTACGCCGTGGAATAATAGGACGCCTGCCATCGTGCCGATAATCAGCGCGGGGATGACATCGGGACTGTTCTGCAAAAGCTCAACGCCGCCGCCGCCAGCGACCGCTGCCAAAAGACCTGCCACGATAGCGATGATGCCCGCATGGGTGCGGAACGCATCGAGCATGGTCTGGATCGTAATCGTGCCATTGGCAATCGGCACCAGAATCGCCGCCGTCAAAATGATGATACCCCAGTTAAGCCCCTGGGAACCCAAGGCATTGAGCGCCGTCGTAAGGCCAAGGATCTTCAGCCCCAATACAATCGCCGCAGCATAAAATACCGTCATGTTATGGCCAATATAACTAAGCAGCAGCACCGCGCCTAAGGTGATATATTCGATATACAAATCGTTCAGCTCCTTTTGTGAAGTACTATATCATTATACACGGAGATGGGGGATATGAAAACTGTTTTTGGCTCTAATTGAGGGGCTGAGGGGATACAGGTGGCAGAAGATGTGATGAAAATAACACAGTTATTGATATATTGTATACATGATGTTTACATGTTGACACACAAATGGCAGTATGCTATGATTAATTGGTAAATTTTTTAATTATCTTGTAAAATTTGAATTTGGAGGTGTAGCAAATGGTTGAACTCATGTGGGCATCTGGCGTACTGATAACATGCTTTGCCGTGTATCTTTTGATCAAAAAGTATGATGCCCGGATCGTACTGATTGGTTCTGGTATTGCTATGTGCTGCATAGGCGGCGTTCCTATGGCAGCGTTAAATGCCTTTGCCAAAAGCATGACTAACAGTGGGCTTATACAGGCTGTCTGCTCGGTTATGGGTTTTGCCATGGCGGTCAAATTTACGGGGTGTGATAAGCATCTGATTAATGCGATGGCAAAAGTGCTGGCGAAAGGCCGTATGGTCGTGATTCCGGGTGTGGTAATCGGTACGTATCTCGTCAATATCGCTTTGCCAAGTGCCGCAGGAACGGCAGCCGCCGCCGGTGCGATATTTATCCCGCTGCTTATGTCCATTGGCGTCCATCCTGCTTTGGCTGCGGCGGCAGTCAAATGCGGGACATACGGCAGCATGTTGAATCCTGGCTTGGCGCATAATCCGTTTGTAGCGAAGATTGCAGGCGTTGACGTCATGGATGTAATCTCATTCCAGATGTTTGCCAATTTAGCCTCACTGCTCGTGGCAACGATAGGCATCGTCTTAGTGGCTCGTTTCCTCAAAGAAGATAAGGGGTATGTGGCCGAAGGCCTGGAAATTGAGGAGGATTTCCATGTCAAGCCGCTGTATGCACTTATGCCAGTTCTGCCTATCTTGATTCTGTTGGTAGGCTCTACTGGACTGGTACCGGCTCTGAAAATGGGCGTTCCACATGCGATGATCATTGGTGCAATTATCACGATTGCCGTAACTAGAGCAAATCCGTCGGATTTAGGAAAAGCGTTCTTTGAAGGCATGGGCAAGGCTTATGGTTCAATCATTGGCATAATCATCTCGGCTGGCGTTTTTGTCGCTGGTCTTACCTCAATCGGTCTTGTCAAGGCGTTTATCTCGGCCATGGTGGATAATCCTGCCATTGTAAAACTCTGTGCTGCGGTTGGCCCATTCCTGCTTGGCTTGGTTACAGGTTCCGGCGATGCGGCTACTTTTGCCTTCAATGAGGCTATTACGCCACATGCTGCCGATTTCGGCCTGACGTCATTGCAGATGGGCTCGATGGCAA
>CALYVJ010000227.1 GCA_945494195.1 uncultured Selenomonas sp.
CCTGGAGCACCTGTGGGTCCAGGATTTCTCCTGGGCGGCTTATTACCCGGCAGCGCTTAACTATGGCCGTTATGATGCGCGGGTTTACGGCTTGCCGATGGCCAGCGTGCCAACGCTGATGTTCGTGAATAAGACGCTGCTGGCCTGGGAAGGGATTGCCATTCCGCAAAACGACTGGACCTGGCAGGATTTTTTGGAAATCTGCCGTCGCGTAACCAAGGATAAAGATGGCGATGGCGTTTTGGACCAGTTTGGGGTCTATGACTACGATTGGAAACTGGCGGCAGTGACCAATGGGGTGACGCTATTCCGTGAAGACGGGCGCGCTTCTTATTTTGCGGACCACCGTGTGGAAGAGGCGATACAGTTCATGATAAAACTTCACGATGCACAACGGGGCCGTGAAGTTACTGCCAAGGATTTTGATATGGGACGGGTGGCCTTCCGGCCCTTTACCTTTGCCGAGTACCGCACCTATAAGCCCTATCCCTGGCGCATCAAGAAATACAGTTCCTTCGAATGGGACTGCATCAAGCTGCCTGCTGGGCCTTCCGGGGATAACGTCTCCAATCTGCAGACGATGCTGATGGGAGTCAGTGCTAATTCCAGACACAAGGAACTGGCCTGGCAGCTCCTGAAGGACATCTGCTACCGGCCGGAAATCCAGCAGATGATGCTGACCAAGACCTCAGGGCTGCCGGCGCGCCGCGACGTGGTGGAATCCAGGGATTCCCAGGCGCTGTTTGCCGCCAATGCGCCTGGCTGCGAGGAAATGGACTTGCGGGTGGTGAGTGAAGTCATGGACAAGGCCGTCATGCGGCCTAAGTTCAAGGGCTATGACGAGGCCATGCTGATGGCGGATACGGAGATACAGAAAATCATTGCAGGTATCGTGCCCTTTAACAATGCGCTGAATAAATTACAGAAGGAAATCAATGCGTATCTGCAACAGTGAAGGAGATTTTTTTATGGCACCTATCGAAATCGAGCGAAAATGGATGGTAATGGGCTGGCCGGAAGAACTGGCAGACAAGCTGGCCTTTGAACAGAAAATGCGCCAGGGATATGTATCGGTACGGCCGACTGTCCGCATCCGCGAAGAGGAAACAACGTGTTCCCATAGGGCACAAAAGCCCCTGCAGGAGGAATTCATTCTTTGCTTCAAATCCAAGGGACGTCTTTCGCGCAAAGAAGTAGAGTTTCCGATTCCCGTAGAGAAATTCCGTGAGATTGAAGATCTTATCGGGGAGCCGCTGATTGAGAAAGTCCGGCGGACCTATGAACTGCAAAGGGGATTGTCGTTGGAGGTCAATCACGTGGATGCCGGCCTGCCCACGGAGTTCTGGTATGCCGAGGTAGAATTCTCCAGCGAGGAGGCAGCCAGAGACTTTGTACCCGCTGATTATGGCTTAGGGGATTATCTGGTGGATGATGTAACGGACCTCCCGGGGCAGTCGATGGGAGAATATTGGGAAACCACACGACTTCACAAAACGGATAAATAAATAACCATGCAAAAAGGCTTCCTCATGACAGGAAGCCTTTTTGCATGGTTATTTTTCATAAGTCAGAATGATGTCCGTTCCGGCGGTAACCATTTCATCCGGCGCAGCTGGCGTCAGATTTCGCACCGTGTCATAATTGACGATGAGTATGGGGGAAATCAGAGTGATTTTCCGTTTCTGCAACAATGGCAGATTGAGTTTCAGGATCGGCTCGCCGGCTTTCACATAGTCGCCACGATGATGCAACTGGGTAATTCCCTCGCCGTTCATGATGACGGTATCGAGGCCGATATGGACCAGGATTTGTACGCCGTCCACACGGGTGATGGCAAAGGCGTGCTTGGTGTCAAAGAACAGGGAAAGCTCCCCGTCGCAGGGGGACAGCACCGTGTCACTGTCGTTCAGGACAGCAACTCCATCACCGGTAAGCTTTTCGGAAAAGACTGGGTCAGGTACTTGGGCAAGATCGATTACCTTGCCGGAAATGGGCGCGATAAGTTTCTGTTGTTGCTTAGTCATAGTTCTTACCTGCCTTCTTGCAATGCTAGAATAAATGCTTCTTTTATCTACATTGTACTAACAGACCGGAATTTTTTCAAGAATCACTTGTAACCTTGTAACGCGAAATCTTTTTAAGGGAGATTCGGGATGTTTTTACTGATGGCTGTATGGCGGATGATATCCTGGACGCGGAGGTCAATCGCCAGTTCCTGTTTGTGCAGGGTTTCTGCCGTGGAGAATTCGGCCTGGCTGTTGTCGCGGCATCCCTTGATGAAATGCTGCCAAGCCTTGATGGTGGTTTCCGTGGAATGCTGGCGCTGGCGGGCAAGATACTGGGCTCCGGCCGGGATCTCGACTTCGTCGAGTTTTTGCTGCCGTTTTTTCAAGGCTGGAATGACCTCATTTTCCAGTAAGGCGGCGATTTTCTTGCGCTGGGCGGCAGAGAGATTGCCATTGCTGGTAGCCGTCAGCTGACGGAAGCGGCTCTGATACTCCTCGAAGATGCCGTTGTATTCATCGACGATTCCCTGAGTATTATCAATATAGCTGGCAATGTCGCGGTTTTGCAGCGGGGCAATCAAATCGAGGTATTCCCGGTAATTCTTGATATAGGAAACCTGCCAATGGCCATCTTCGGCCTGCTCCATGACGAGCTGGAGTGTAAATGGCGTCTGGGTGTAGTCTTCCATAATGTTTAGCTCAGCCGTGGCGGTACTGCCATCGTGTTCGATGTTGCCAATACTGACGATGGTGGTGTTGTGCAGCTGGCTGCGTTCGATAAAGCGTTCAAAGTCGATACCCAGCTGGCGCCCCTTCAAGATATCCGTGCCATCGGGCAAGTTCCAGGCCCCTGTTTCAATCCGGGTGAGGGTGGCGTTCTCTAGTCCCATGGAGAGCTGCGGCTTTATCATGATGTAGAATTTTTCGAACATCACCTTGCTCTTTGGGGTCAGCGTGGAATCGTAAGCAAACAGATCTACCGTGAGATCATCGTAAGCGCGCGATGATAAGACGTCCATATTCACGTATTTTTTGAAAACGTCAGTATTCCGGTCTTCGATCGCTGCTGACAATTGTTTCAGGGCATATTCCGGAGTTCGCGTATAAAAGAACGCATACCAAAACGTCATGCCAATCAAGGAGGCAATCAACAGTATAAATAAAAGCAGGTGACGGCGCTGGCGGCGGCGTCTCTGCCGCAACCGTCGTTTCCAAGTATAATCATCCATAAATATATTATCTCCTAATTAGAATCAACCCTATTATACTATAAGGGGCAAATGGGAGCAAAAAAATGAGAAAAGAACTGTTAATCGGCGAACATATATGCTAAAATATCGATAAGAAGAACTGTTCGTTAATTGAGGGAAAGCTATGAAATGGGTTAATCATGAAATCATAACTGGCGTAATTGTCTATGCGGCAACAGAAAATCCCTTGGCCGCGGTGTACAGCATGGCCGGTGCTATCCTGCCGGATAAAATAGAGGGAAATCCCGGCAGCGGCAGCTATTGGAGCTGGCGAAGCCGCCATCGCGGCTGGTCGCATTGGCCGATGTTGTATATCCTCCTGCTGGGATTGCAGCTGCGGATGATAAAGGGAGGCTGGGATTCCTTCACCGATATGGGAATGATCGGTGTCTTTTTTTGCGTGGGGGCATTGCTTCATATAATAGAAGATGCTGTCTGCGGCAAGGTGCCATTTCTTACGCCTTGGCAGAAAGTTGGAGTCAAGCTGTTTAAGGTTGGAGCGGTAACAGAGTATTTGTTTTCGCGGGTTGTTGTACTCCTTTGTTATTTATGGAAAGAAGTTGCCCGA
>CALYVJ010000228.1 GCA_945494195.1 uncultured Selenomonas sp.
GCCATTGAAAAAATAGTCAGCAAAAAAGACCTTTCCTACCAAGAAGCCTATACCGTCATGAATGAAATCATGACCGGCGAAACGTCCCAGATTCAAAATGCTGCCTATCTTTCCGCACTCTCGACGAAAAGCACCAAAGCAGAAACCATTGAAGAAATTTCCGGTTCAGCAGCGGCCATGCGAGACCATGCCCTGGCAGTCTCCCACGATATGGAGGTCCTGGATATCGTGGGCACTGGCGGCGACCATGCACATAGCATCAACATCTCCACCACAGCGGCAATGATCATCGCTGCCGCTGGCATAAAAGTTGCCAAACACGGCAACCGGGCGGCCTCTTCCAAATGTGGTGCCGCTGACTGCCTTGAGTCACTAGGTATCAATCTGGACCAGCCGCCCGAGAAAGTGGTACAGGAGCTAAAAGAAATCGGTCTTTGCTTTATGTTCGCCCAGAAATATCACAGCTCCATGAAATACGTGGGAGCTATCCGTAAGGAACTGGGCATTCGCACCGTATTTAACATTCTCGGCCCGCTGACCAATCCAGCCCATCCGACCCATATGATTTTAGGCGTTTACGACGAATACCTTCTCGAACCACTCGCCAAGGTCATGCTGTCCCTGGGGGTGAAAACCGGCATGGTAATCTATGGCCAGGACTGTCTGGATGAATTCTCCTTAAGCGCCCCCACCAGTGTCTGTGAATTCCGTGATGGCTGGTTCCGACGCTATGAAGTAACACCAGAAGAATTTGGCTTTACCCGTTGCGAGAAAGCCGATATCCGTGGCGGTAACCCCGCTGAAAATGCCCAGGTCGCCTTGGATATCTTAGAGGGTGCTGTTGGCCCCAAAACCGATATCGTACTGTTAAATGCGGGTGCTGCCATCTACGTGGGCGGCAAAGCCGACAGCATAAAAGCTGGCATCGAAAAAGCCCGTGAGCTCATCGCTTCCGGCGCCGCTAGGAAAAAATTGGAGGAATTCCGTCGGCTCTCCAATGCCTAACACACTAAAATAGGCTATGACAATCGCTTTTGTCATGGCCTATTTTTTATTCCAATTCCCGGCGATTCATTTCACGGAGAAGTTCAATGGCCCCTTTGCCGATTCCCGTCTCACGAGCTGTTTCTTCTACGGAATAACCACTCAACAGCAAAGCCCGTGCCTTCGCTGCATTCTGGGACATTCCCTCTGGCCGCTCTTCCTCTTCCGGGACTGCAGCCGTCTCAGGTGCCGCTTCCTCAACCTCAGCCACACGATGGTTCATTGCCTCAGCCAAATCAGCCGCCTGATGTTCGCCCATGATATGCGGAACATGTAATTCCTGCTCCTCCCGCTCAATGGACTTTTGCAGAACGGCGGCAAAATCCTGTGCATCCACACGCTCGACATTGGCAACTGGCGACTGCATCATCACCGGCTGCTGTACAGGCATTGCAGGTGCCATCGTCGTCGGGGCCATCATCGGCATAGCCGACGGATTTTGCCAGCGTATCGACAACTCCTGCACCGTTTGTTTCGCGGTCAGAATCCGGTCGTCCAGCTGACGCTCCTGCTGCTCCATTGCCAGCGTGATCTGACGGGCCTCTGCTAGTTGTGCCTCTAGTTCGCGATTACGTTTCTCTGCTTGCTGCAAAAGCTGTTCCAGATGACTGATATGACTTCCCAGCCGCTTAATTACTGCATCTGCTGATCGTTCGATTTCGGCTTTTAGCTGATTCGCCGAATCCACCAACTCTTCTTCATCCCAATTCCCTTGTTGCCGCTTAGAAAGCCATCTAGCGCCCACCACCAGGATAAAACCAACGATAATAAGTGAACCTAACGTATTGACCATAATGGAAAAAATTGCCTCCTAAAAGCTGATATCCAGAAGATTTCCTCGTGAGGGATCCTTGGCATATTTTACCGGTTCAGGAACAATTTCCTCTCCTGACGACCTTGCCTGATGCTGTGAGAACGAACCCTGACCGCCCTGCTTACGCTGACGGTCCGGATCCTCCTTGATACGGCCATCTTCTGGATTATCCTTAGCACGTACCTGCTCCTGTTTCAGCTTGTCATCCTCTTTTTGCTGAATCGCTTGAAAATCAGACTGCATGGCATTAGCCTGATTAAGATTATGCTGTACCTGCGCCGCATCGGAAGCACGCGGCACCATCATTTGCAGGCTCATAGGCGTTATATCCATGTGGATTCCTTCTTTCTCCATCCATCGCCACTGACATTCTCTTAATACGGACCAATATCAACACGATCGTTTTTCACCGAAAGCGTAGCACGCTTGATTTCCGACTGGACATTCATCATGACCGAATTGATCGATATCCGTACTCCTGGGTAAACCGTATCGCTGACGCGAATCTTGCCATTTTGCATCATATTAAACTCTGTCTCAATAGCCATAATCTCTTTTTCATCGCGCTTAATCTTACCAGCCAAAGGGAACTGCGACCGCGTCAACGCATTGATTTGATTGATGCGCTCCTGCGGCAAGCGGCTGATATCAATTTTTCCCAAGGTATTAAGCATCTGCGTGATTTGCTTGAGACGATGCTTCGATTCCTTATACTCCTGGCAGAGTTCCCGATAGCGTTTCTGCAGCTGCGGATTGACCCCCACCGCCATACGGGTTACTACAAAGGCCGTATTGCCGACAATCTTGCAACGAATCTCCTCGCCAGCTTCCATCAAGCCCCCTGTAATCACCCCGCGTTTATCCTCAAGGAAAATACGTTTCCCTGCACTGATATTCGAGTGGAGTGCCACGTCCTGGATATAAATATCCCGCTCACTTTCAATCACAGCGTTTTCCGCAAAGGCAACCCGGACGTCCTCTCTGGCCTTGATTTTGCCGCGATTCATGCCGTTTACGCCCCCCTCGATATAGACGTTACGGCCTTCAACATCGCCACCGCTAACCATACCGCCAATCTCAACATCACCAGTAGCTTTAACAACAAACCCCGCCTCGACATTGCCCTTGATTTCTACACTGCCTGCAAAATCGATATTTCCGGTTCCCACACCAACACTGCCTTGAATCAGCAAATGCGGATCGATGTCAATCTTCTTACCGCTATCCACGATCTGGCCATCAATGGAGGCAATCAGCTCGTTTTCCCCAGAAATCTCTGTATTCTTTCCCTGCGGGACGGGAATTGGCTTTCCGTTTTTGGCCGGTACTTCCATACCATAAACATCACGGCCTGCTTCCCCTTCCGTCTGTGGAATCCGTACCGCCAGTATGTCCCCCTTCTTAGCCAACACGAATAGATTCATATCCTTGAAATCCACCCGGTCATATTGATCCACCTTAGGACGTCCTTTAACGCCCAAATCAAAATGCCGCTCAATCCGCGCATTTTCTCCATTTTTCGGTGGCTTCCCCTTTGCTGCCACGAAGGGATTCAAACTCTCAACACCTACACGAATCGCTTCATCGTCAATACCAAAAACGATATTGTTATCTGCTAACAAAGCTCGCACCCTGTCAACCGGCGGAAGCTTCTTGCCCACCTTGGTATCATAACAAATGGTTACCGTCATACGATCACGGCTGACGTCGACAATAAGGCCAGCTTCAGCCTCCATCTCGTTCTCTTCCTGAGTACTTTCTTCCTCCGGATGCGACAAATTTGCCGTGTCCTCGGATGATATATAACAATCTGCTAGTTTTCTCGCTTCTCCTGAAGCCTCTCGCACAATCTGTGAAAGCGTGATGATATCATAATCGAGAACACCATTATCGTGTAAAATCTGGCGTATATCCGTAAGTTCATATAAAAGGCCATCAGCAGCATCAGTGTAAATTGTCAAATAGA
>CALYVJ010000229.1 GCA_945494195.1 uncultured Selenomonas sp.
GGGGTGCAGGAGCGCTTTGTTAGTCGCGAGCCTATGGAGCTTCCGCTGCATCATTTGCCGCCCGGCAATCTGTCGCTAAAGCTTTTGGTGGAGGCTTTCCATACGGTTTTATCCGTCAAACAGGAATTGTCGATTCCGAAAGCGTTGGTAACACCGGAAGTCTTCAGCATCAAGGATAAGATGGCTGATATTATGTCGTTGCTTGCCCGAAGTCATGGCCGTTTGCTGTTTTCGGAAGCTTTTGAGACGGGAACGCGTAATGAGCTCATTGTGACGTTTTTGGCGCTGCTGGAACTTATGAAGTTAAAGGCGGTTACGGTCAAACAGCAGCGCGCGTTTGCGGAAATCTATATATGTACCCGGGAGGAAAACGAAGATGACTGAACCAGCACAGCGGCTGGATATTACCGACCTTGGCATGCTGGAGGCTGTCCTTTTTGCCGCCGGCAATCCGATGTCGGCAGCAGAACTTGCCCGCATTTTGCAGCTAGATGTCTTGGGAACGCAAAATCTGCTGCAGGAACTGTCGCAGGCATTAGATGCCAGACGGAGTGGTCTTACCATACGGCAGGTCGCCGGTGGTTATCAGATGGCAACGCGGCCGGAAACCTTTGCCGTGGTGGAGCGGCTGACGGAAGTCGTAGACCGCAAGCTGTCAGCACCAACGATGGAGACGCTTTCCATCATTGCGTTTAAACAGCCGATAACTAAGGCGGAAGTGGAACAGATTCGCGGCGTTCGTGTGGAACGCGCACTGCAAAAGCTCATGGAGTTAGAATTGATTACTGAAGTAGGGCGCAAAGCCGTTATTGGTCGCCCTATCCTGTATGGAACAACGGATACATTTTTGCGGTGCTTTGGTATCAACTCGTTGGAGGATTTGCCGGACTTGCCCACTACGGAGGAAGCGGCAGCTGGCCTTGATGCCGAGCAGATGGAATTGTTCAATGAGGTTCGTCAGCTGCAGGCTGCGGAGAATCAGGAAGGCAGCGATTCAGCAGAGAATCAGGAAGAACCCTAAGCTCTTTTCAGGAGGAAATGGAATTGGTAGAATTATTGGCACCGGCAGGCAGCCGCGAAGCGCTTATTGCAGCTGTTGAAAGTGGTGCGAATGCAGTATACTTGGCGGGCAATATGTTTGGGGCCCGCGCTTATGCAAATAACTTTGATGAGGATGGCCTGCGCTGGGCCATCCGTTTTGCACACCTGCGGGGTGTGCTTATTAATGTTACGGTAAACACGATTGTCAGTGACGAAGAAATCCCTGCGGTCCAGGATTATTTGCGCTTTCTCTACGAGGCGGGCGCTGATGCCATTCTGGTACAGGACTTGGGGGTGGCAAAACTGGCGCGGGAAACTGTGCCCAATATGCCGCTTCATTCGAGTACGCAAATGACTGTTCACAGTTTAGAGGGTGTTCTGGCACTGCAAAATCTAGGCTTTACCCGAGTCGTGCTTTCGCGAGAACTATCGCTTAAAGAGATTCGGCATATTTGTTCGAATTGTAACGTGGAGATTGAGGTTTTCATGCATGGCGCGCTTTGCGTCTGTTATTCGGGACAGTGCCTGATGAGCAGTCTGATTGGGGGACGCAGTGGCAATCGTGGCCGCTGTGCGCAGCCCTGCCGACTGCCCTATACGCTGGTCGATGAAAATGGGGATGATGTTCTTGGATGCAATGCGGGTAACTATTTGTTGTCTCCGCGCGATCTCAACACGATTGATATTATCCCCGAGCTCATCGAAGCGGGCGTGGCATCCCTTAAAATTGAGGGGCGCATGAAGCGTCCTGAGTATGTGGCGACGGTAGTCGGAACTTATCGCCGTGCAATTGATACTTTTTATGCTGGTGACGGCTATAACGTTTCGGCACAGGCACGTGATAATCTGGCACAGATTTTCAATCGTGACTTTACGACGGCATTTTTGCTCGATCGCCCAGGCAAAAATATGATGAGCGATAGGCGCCCGAATAACCGCGGACTTCTTATCGGACGCGTCAGTGCTTACGACTGGGATCGGCGCATTGTAACCGTGAAACTCAGTGGTCATCTTGGTCTGGGCGACCAAGTAGATTTTTGGGTGAAAGTTGGCGGACGGGTGAATGCAACGATTCAGGAGCTGTGGGATGTCAAAGGAAAAAATATCGATAGCGGTGAGGCGGGTGATACGGTATCCTTTGCCATTCCTTCGTCTGTCCGTGACCATGACCGGGTGTTCAAGGTCTATGATGCAAAACTCATGGAGGTCGGCAAGGAACGGTATGCTTCCGGGGCACCCGTACGCCGCATTCCGATTTCGGCTGCTGTTCGCGCTGCTATTGGCAAGCCGCTTACGGTTTTGCTCGATGATGGCAAGGGGCACAAGACCAGTGCCTCGACGGAGTTTATTGGCGAATTGGCGCGAAAGCGTCCCCTTACGGAAGAAGTCGTGCAAAAGCAAATCAATCGCCTGGGTACTTCGGTTTATGAATTGGATTCCCTTACCATTGAAATCGATGGCGAAGTCATGATTCCTATGAGCGAAATCAACGAAGCCCGCCGTAAAGCGGTGGAGCAGCTTGATGAACTTCGTCTCGCCGAGTTCCGATTCCTGCAGCGGACGTTGGCTCCTTTGCAGGAGGCTCGTCCACTGCCGGCCCAAACGGCCCGTCTTATGGTATCGGTCGATTCCATCGACAAGCTCAAGGCAGCCATCGATGGTGGGGCGGATGGTATTCTCTTTGGGGGAGAATCCTACTCCCATAAAGGGATTGTATGCGAAGATTATCAGAAGGCCTGGGAGCTGGCAAAAGCTGCTAAGGTTCGCATCGACTTCAATCTTCCACGCATCATAAAAGAGAATCATCAGAAATCCATAGAAAAGCTGTTGATGGCATGGCAAAAGTCTTGTCCGCCGGATGCAGTCCATGTGCACAATATTGGTGCACTAGCATTGGTAAAACGCCTGACGGATCTTCCGATTCATGCGGATTATTCGCTGATCTCTTATAATACAAACACTTTGTCTTTCCTCAAGGAATACGGGGTGGCAGAAGCAACGCTATCGCCGGAACTTAATCTCAAACAGATCCAGGCGATTGCCAAGAAGAGCGAGTTGCCGTTAAGCTGTATGGTGCATGGCCGGTTGGAACTCATGATTTCGGAATACTGCGTGACGGGCAGTTTCTTGGGAGGGATTGATTGCGGTGCCTGCAGCCAGCCTTGTACGAAAGGGCACTATGCCTTAAAGGATAGCAAGGAGGCGAAGTTCCCGCTGGTCATGGATCAGTATTGCCACATGCATGTCCTTAATAGCAAATGCCTTTCCATGCTGCCCTATGCGATGAAGTTTGCGCCAATGGGGATTGCGACGATGCGGATTGAAGCCAAAGCCATGGCGGAAAGCGAAATCCGTCAAATCGTCAAAGCGTATCGCAAGGCCATGAAACTTCCAGCGGAACTTGACGAAGCCCAGGAAGCTTGGGCAAAAGAGCAGGAGGGCAGCGAGATTACGCGAGGTCATTTTTATCGAGGAGTTTTGTGATAGATGGAAAACGAGTCGTTTAAGATTTTAGAATACGAAAAGATTACAGAGATGCTCGCTGAACGGGCTGGTTCTTCGTTAGGAAAGGAAAAGGCTCGGGAACTTTATCCCAGTTCGGATTTTAGTGAAATCAGCGAATGGCTGCAGGAAACCGAAGAGGCCGTTACGGTCTATGCGATGACGGCACCACCGCTCGGCGGGATTCGTGATATTTGCCCGCTGCTGGCAAAAGCGGGCAAAGGGGCTGTGTTGGATTTAGCAGAGTTGCAGGAGGTCATGAGCACCCTTTA
>CALYVJ010000230.1 GCA_945494195.1 uncultured Selenomonas sp.
AAGGGGTTGGGATTTCTCGTCGGGCGGAACTTACTAGGCGGGAACGGGAGACGCTGCAAGCGAAAGTCCGTAAGACCAGGCGTCAAGTGGAACGTTTAGCGCAGGGAGGCGCCCCGAATAAAGCCTTGAAATCGGCCTATATGGAACTGTTAGATGCTTGTGAACATGATACCGAAAAGGCGTTGAATCGAGCCGTACATAATGCCTGCGAAGAAAAAAGCCGATATATAGCGGAACGCATAGCCAGAACGGAATCCGCTCGGGCATGGGCAGATGGATTCGTCGAACGATATGGTAATGATGAAGATGTAGTTGCCTACCGCTGGAAGCTATCCTCACGGCATCCGCGATTTGATATCTGCAACCTGTATGCAGAGGCAAATCTCTGGGGGCTGGGAAAGGGCATCTACCCGAAGGATAAAACGCCAAACCTTCCCGTACATCCGCATTGTTTGTGCCATTTGGCACCGGTGTTTAGCAGTGAGCTGGATAAAAAGCCCACAGACCGAATGGAAGCGGGCGGCAGGGAATACCTGAATCAATTATCTCATAGGGATCGGATGCAGCTTATGGGAGTGGAAGGCGCTAGAGATTTTGAAAAAGGGGCTGACTGGCGAAGATTTGCAAGAAATTATTCAAAAAATCTTTTGAAGGGGGCTGAATTTAAAACGAATGTAATACCGGCCGCTGCGGAAGCTGTCCCCCCGAGAAAAAAAGTGTTTGGTTATGCATTGAACATGGAACATCCTACTGGAAAGCATAAAGCGATTGTATTCGAGTCTGCATTAGGATATAATATAAGTAACGGGGATGAACTTATTCAAGAAATCCATCAAAAACTCAAAGAAGTGAGTGCACAACAACAAAGCAATGAAGGGTATGGAGACAGATACGCTGTTGATATGCCTACTACTGGACCTAATGGTAAAACTGCTGTTGCTCGGACGGCATGGATTATGAGAGATGGCATTCCACAATTAACTACGCTTTATGTATTGGGGTGATATCGATGCAAGTCAATTTATTGGATGTTGTGGCGCTAAAAGATGGACGAACAGGAACTGTTGTGGAAATTTTGAGCAAAGGTAATGTAACAGGCTACTGCATCGAAATTGACGGTAGCCCCGATGATTTGCCAATTGTAGAAGTGAAAGATATTTCATCGGTAATATGGAAAAATTCTATAGCTGCAGGTTAGTCTTTTACAAAAAGGTAAATGGCGGTGTTAAAACGATATGCTGATAAGATGTCCAATAATCGATAAAGATATTGATGAGTATGATTGCTTTGAGACCGGCACCGTGGCAGAACGTTATGTCAAAATAAATGCTCCTGTAGGAATAAAAGAAATTAAGGAATCAGAGGACTTTCATAAAAGATGTATGGAATGTCCGAATCATAAGAACTAAGTTTGTTAGAAAAGCACTTATCTTGAAGGTAGGTGCTTTTTTCATGCCTTTTTTTCGGCCAGGCGCCGCCCGTAGGCGTTAAAGAACGGGATATCTACTGTAGTCTTGACGACGAAAGGAGAAAGATAATGTACACATTGGAACAGATTTTTGAAGCACTCGGCAAGGTCGAGAATGGCGGCACGATGGTGGCGGATTTGCAGGACGCAATCCGTAATGCTAGAGAGGAAGCCGCTAAAAGCCGCATCGAGAAAAACAAGATTCTGGATCAGCTGAATCTCCGCCAGGGGGATGATGTGGATGGGGCCCTAAAGAATCTTGTGGCAACGCTGGCGGCCGTTCAGTCGGCAGGTGGGGACCCTAGTCAGCTGGGCGTACAGATGACGGAGCTTCAAAAACAGGTCAAGGAACTAACGGATAAATACAATGCTTCCGAGGAAAAAGCTAAGGCCGAGCATGCGAAACGGGTCAAAACGGCCATTCGCAGCGAACTTATCAGCGCGTTGACCAATGGTAAGGCAATCCAGCCGGAGGCAATGCTCAAAATCATCGAGGGCAATGTAAGCATCGGCGATGATGACAAGGCTGTCTATAAAGCCGGTGACAAATCGCTCAGCATCGAAGAGGGCGTCAAAGGCTGGCTTAAGGAAAATCCTTGGGCCGTCAAAGCGGAAATCCAGCCAGGAGCTGGTGGAGGCTCTCAGGGCGGTGCTGGCAAAACGTATAGTTATGAAGATTTGAAAGGAATGTCCCGTGAGGAAATCAATGCTCATTGGGAGGATATCAGTAAGGGAATCAGTAAAGGAGCTGAGAAATAATGTCGATTGCAACGTTTATCCCAACGATTTGGGAAGCGCGTCTCTTGGCGCATCTCGATAAAAATCTGGTATATGGTAACTTGGTAAACCGTGATTATGAAGGCGACATCCGCCAGCAGGGGGATACGGTCAAAATCAATCAGATCGCAGATATCACGGTAAAAGACTATGTCAAGGGCAAGGATATCACGATTGATGATGTCGATGGCACGCCGACGACTCTTACCGTCGACCAGGACAAATACTTCGCCTTCAAGGTGGAGGACGTGGATGCCGCTCAGGCAAATGTGAATCTCGTCGATGGTGCCATGAATCGTGCCTCGTACGCAATGCGTGATGTCGTTGACCGGTTTATTGCTGGCTTCCATACCGATGCTGGCGTAACTACTGGACTGGGTACGGATGCAACGCCGCTAGCTATCACGAGTGCTACGAAAGCCTATGAGTACCTGGTAGACCTTAAAGGGGCGTTGGACGATGAGAATGTACCTGCCGACGGTCGTTTCGTAGTCGTACCGAGCCAGTTCTATGGCTACTTGCTCAAAGATTCGCGTTTCGTTTCTGCTGGTACGCAGAAGACGGATGCCGTGTTGGCAAACGGCTATATCGGTACTGCGGCAGGGTTCCAGATCTTTCAGTCGAACAATGTGCCGAACACCGATGGCTCGGCTTATAAAATCTTGGCTGGTACGAGGGCCGCAATCAGCTTTGCTCAGCAGATTACGAGCACGGAGGCACTCCGTATGGAAAAAGCTTTCAGCGACATGGTTCGCGGGCAGTTGGTGTTTGGTGCTGCGGTTATTCAGCCGAAAGCGCTGGCGTGCATGACGGCCAACTTTAAGTAAGATGGGCGTCAGTATAAAGGTAACCGGTGCGGATACTGTTGGACGTTATGTCGGCAGTATCCCCGGTACAATACAAAAAAGATTCCTTGAGGCCATGCGGATATCTCTAAGAGATATTCAGGAGCAGGCAAGGGCAAAGCATCGTTTCACGACGAGGACTGGTGACGCTGAGCGGTCTATCGAGGCGTCGGAAGTCCATAGTAATAACCACACCGTGCGCGGTGAAGTAGGGACGACAAGGCTCATTACCATCTACCTGCATCAAGGGACTAAGCCGCACAACATCATGCCACGGAATAAACGTGTTCTTCGCTGGGCCGATGGTGGCGGTTTTGTTTTTGCTCGTCGCGTAAAGCATCCAGGGACCAAGAAAGACCCCTTTATTTTTGACGCGGCCGATGCCCAAGAAGCGGCAATCGTTTCTAGGTTCGATAAGATTATCGCATCCCTCTAGGAGGTCAATATGGATTTTATTATTTTGGATGATTGCACGACGGATAATATCTTGACGTGTGAGCAGAATGATGTCGATAGTGCCAATGATTACCTTGTGAAGATGGCAGCTGGTTTTGGGCTCTCAGAAAATGAGGTAAAAATCCCCTGTGGTGATACGGTCAGACGATTGGGCATAATGAAGGCCTATCAAGTCAGAGCACTGGCAATGGTTGGATCAGATACTACCGTTATGATGGATGGCAGACGCAGTGAAGATATTTATCTGCAAAAGTATAACCTTT
>CALYVJ010000231.1 GCA_945494195.1 uncultured Selenomonas sp.
TCCGTCAGATGTTCGACGCTGAGGGTTATGAAGTTGTTGCAATCAACGACCTCACGAGCCCGAAAATGCTCGCACACCTGCTGAAGTACGATTCCACGCAGGGTAAGTACAAATATGCTGATACGGTTGAGGCTGGCGAAAACAGCATCAAAGTCAACGGCAAAGAAATCATGATCTATGCTGAGAAGGATGCAAAAGACATTCCTTGGGCTAAACATGATGTTGACGTTGTCCTCGAGTGCACTGGTTTCTACACTTCCAAAGAGAAAGCTTCTGCACATCTGGCTGCAGGCGCTAAGAAAGTTGTTATCTCCGCTCCGGCTGGTAACGACCTCCCGACGATCGTATACAACGTTAACCACACGACGCTGACGAAAGAGGACAAGGTTATCTCTGCTGCTTCCTGCACGACGAACTGCCTTGCTCCGATGGCTAAAGCACTGAACGACCTCGCTCCGATCCAGAGCGGTATCATGTGCACGATCCACGCTTACACGGGCGACCAGATGACGCTCGATGGCCCGCAGCGTAAAGGCGACCTCCGCCGCAGCCGTGCAGCAGCTTGCAACATCGTTCCGAACTCCACGGGCGCTGCTAAAGCTATCGGCCTCGTAATTCCGGAACTCAAAGGCAAACTGATCGGTGCTGCACAGCGCGTTCCGACCCCGACGGGTTCCACGACGATCCTCAACGCAGTTGTCAAAGGCAGCGTTTCCGTTGAGCAGGTTAACGAAGCTATGAAGGCTCAGGCTACGGAGTCCTTTGGTTACAACACGGATGAGATCGTATCCAGCGATATCGTTGGCATGCGTTTCGGTTCCCTGTTCGATGCTACGCAGACCATGGTTAACCCGGTTGAGGGTGGCACGCAGGTTCAGGTTGTTTCCTGGTACGACAACGAGAACAGCTACACGAGCCAGATGGTTCGCACGATCAAATACTTCGCTGAGCTCGGCTAATTGTTTGATTCGTAACTGAACAAAACGAAGATCTTTTGAGGTCCGGCCTAAAACTTGGGCCGGGCCTCAATTTTTTATCATGTAAAGATTATTCTGGAGGTTTCAACATGGATAAGAAAACCATCAAAGATATTGACGTCAAAGGCAAAAAAGTATTTGTCCGCGTCGATTACAATGTCCCGTTCGATGAGAACCAGAACATCACCAACGATACGCGTATGGTTCGCACGCTGCCGACCATCAACTATCTGCTCGACAATGGCGCAGCTGTAATCCTGGCTTGCCATATCGGCCGTCCGAGCGAAGCTCGTGAGCCGCAGTTCTCCACGAAGCACCTCGTTGCTCATCTGTCCGAGCTCCTTGGTAAAGAGGTAAAATGGGCTTCGGACTGCGTTGGTGCTGAGGCTGAGAAGGCTGCTGCTGACCTGAAGGCTGGCGAAGTCCTGCTCCTCGAGAACCTCCGTTATCACAAAGCTGAGAAGAAAAACGATCCGGAATTTGCAAAACAGCTCGCTTCCCTGGCTGATATCGCTGTCGATGATGCTTTTGGTGTTTCCCACCGCGGCCATGCATCCAACGCTGGTATTGCTCAGTACGTCGAGGTTGTCGCTGGCTTCCTGATGGAAAAAGAGATTAACTACATCGGCAAGACTCTTGAGGCTCCGCAGCATCCGTTCGTCGCTATTATCGGCGGTGCTAAAGTTTCCGATAAGATTGGCGTTATCAATAACATGATCGAGAAAGTCGACAAAATCATCATCGGCGGCGGCATGGCTCATACTTTCGATGCAGCAAAAGGCCTGCCAATCGGTGACTCCCTCTGCGAGCCGGATAAATATGATCTCGCTCGTGACCTCCTCAAGAAAGCTGAGGAAAAGGGCGTTGAGGTTATCCTGCCGGTTGACCTCGTTATCGCTGATAAGTTCGCAGCAGATGCCAACACGCAGACGGTTGATGTTGATAAAGTTCCTGAGGGCTGGCAGGCGCTTGACTCCGGCGTTAAGACGTCTGAGAAATACGTTGAGGCTCTCAAAGGTGCTAAGACGGTTGTCTGGAACGGACCGATGGGCGTATTTGAGTTCGATGCATTTGCCAAAGGTACGCTGGCTGTTGCTGAGGCTGTTGCCAAAGCTACGGAAGAGGGTGCTGTCTCCATCGTTGGCGGCGGTGACTCCGTTGCAGCTTTGAAGAAGACGGGGCTGACGGACAAGATTTCCCACGTATCCACGGGGGGCGGCGCTACGCTCGAGTTCCTCGAAGGCAAAGAGATGCCGGGCATTGCAGCTATCGCTGATAAATAAGGATTCCTAGTACTTTCCTTTGGGGCAAAGAAAAGTACCAAAAGAAACTGCGGCCGGATCTTCCATCCGGGAATATCCGGCCGCAGGCCCCATCCTTGGGGCCTGATAAACGCATTGCTCTGAAACGACGCCTTCTTCTCTGAGGGTGGAGAGGGCTGCTGGGAAAAGCAGGCTTCATAGACATAAGATTTAATTAGGGAGGCTTTTATATAATGGCTAGAACTCCGATTATTGCTGGTAACTGGAAAATGAACAACACGATTGCACAGGGCGTTGAGCTCGTAAAAGCTCTGGCTCCGCTGGTCAAAGACGCAACGGTTGACGTTGTTGTCTGCCCGACGGCTACGGCTCTGTCCTCCGTCGCTGCTGCAGTTAAAGGCACGAACATCCATGTTGGTGCGCAGAACGTTCACTGGGAAGCAAATGGTGCTTTCACGGGCGAGATCTCCACGGGCATGCTCAACGAGATTGGCGTTGACTACGTCGTTCTCGGCCACAGCGAGCGCCGTGATTACTTCGGTGAGACGGATGAGGGTGTAAACAAACGCGCTCGTGCTGCATTTGCTGCTGGCATCACGCCGATTATCTGCTGTGGTGAGTCCCTCGAGATTCGCGAAGCTGGCACTTACATCGACCATGTCGTTGCACAGATCAACGCTGCTCTCGAAGGTTTCGAGGCTGCTGAGGTTGCTAAACTCGTTATCGCTTATGAGCCGATCTGGGCTATTGGCACGGGCAAAACGGCTACCTTCGAGCAGGCTGAGGAAGTCTGCAAAGCTATCCGCGAGGCTGTTGCGAAGAAATTCGGCCAGGATGCAGCTGACGCTATCCGTATCCAGTATGGCGGCAGCGTAAAACCGGCTACGATCAAAGACCTCATGAAACAGCCGAACGTTGACGGCGCACTCGTAGGCGGCGCATCCCTGAAGGCTCAGGACTTCAGCCAGATCGTTAACTACTGATTCTTAGAAGGGTAGTATCTTAAAATGGCAAAACTTAAAAATGCACCGGTTGCACTCATCATTATGGATGGCTGTGGCCTCGGTGACAAAAGCGATAAGAACAATGCAGTACAGGTAGCGAACACGCCGGTACTCGATGGCCTTATGGCAAAATACAAAACGAGTCAGCTTCAGGCATCTGGCGAATACGTCGGTCTGCCGGATGGTCAGATGGGCAACTCCGAGGTTGGTCATACCAACATCGGTGCTGGCCGTGTCATCTATCAGCAGCTCACTCGCATCACCCGCGACATCAAGAATGGCGAATTCTTCAAGAACGAAGCCCTGCTTGATATCGTTAATGGCGTGAAGGCAAATAACGGTGCCCTCCATCTGCTGGGCCTCGTTTCTCCGGGCGGTGTCCACAGCCATCAGGCTCACCTCTACGCACTGCTGGAGCTTGCGAAAAAAGAAGGCATCAAGGATGTATACGTTCATGCATTCCTCGATGGCCGTGACGTTCCGCCCCAGAGCGCTCAGCCGTTCTTGGAGGAACTTGAAGCAAAATGCAAGGAAATCGGCGT
>CALYVJ010000232.1 GCA_945494195.1 uncultured Selenomonas sp.
ACGAGAAGGCTGCGCAGGCCGACAGGGAGCTGCAGCAGCAGGCACAGCAAATGCCGCCACTTGATGCCACGCAGAGCATGCCGCCTGTGCGGGAGCTTGCTCCTATGCCACAGCAGCAGCCTTGGCAGCAGGGCATGCCGCAGCAGCCGATGGTGCAGCCCCAGCAGCCACCATACATGGCACCGCCGCCACCGCCGGGTTACGGCTATGGACCAATGCCGCCGAAAAAGAAACATACGACGCAGATTCTCGTCGGTATCGTGGTGGTGCTTCTTATCGTCGTCGTAGGTGCCATTGCCTATGTACAAGGTGCAGAAGACCGCTATGTGGCCAAATGCGTCAAGGGGGAGGAAGTCGTCACGGAGGTGCAGAATCTCCTGAAAGAGATAAAAGACCTCAATGGTGACCCCGATGCCGATGCGACTAAAGATTTTGTTGTCCGCTTGGACAAAGCGGGCGAGAACCTGGATAAACTGGCCCGCGACCTCAAGTCTTCGCGTACCGGCAGCAAGTACAAGGATGCCAATCAGAAACTGGTGGAAGCTGTTCAGCTGGAGCGCAGCTTGATTGACGATACCAAAACGGTAGTCAATCAGCCCCTGGAAAAGGGCACGGATGATGTGGTGAAACGCGTTCAGGCCAACACCAAAGATTTGGCTGAACGTGCAGGCGAGATTCAGATTCCCAAGACGGATTTTGCCACGGCGATGCAGCTTAGTGCGCTTGCCGATGATCTCAAAGCCTATATCAACAAGAAGAAGGCCTTAGAGGAACAGAAACGCATCGAAGCAGAACGCCGTGCTGCCGAAGCTGAGGCAGCGCGCAAGCAGGCCATCCGTGACCGCCAGGCTGCACGCAACCAGCGGATTATCGATGCTTCCAATGGCGTAGAATTCCTGGCCACCAGTGTTCGCCGCACTAGCGCAAATCGACTGGATATCGACGGCTATTTCTACAACGGTTCGTATAATTCCATCCAGAAAGTAAGCAGCATGACGCTGAATATCACGCTCTATAATAACGGTGCGCAGGTATATTCGGATCACTTCTATTTTTACAACGACATGTACCTCGGCTCGCTGAGTCCGAAAGGACGTCAGAACCATAGCCTCTGGGTAACGACAAACGGTCAGTCGATTCCAGAGTTTGATGAGTTTGAAGTAAATTCTACGAACGTACATTGGACGTATTGGCGAAACTTCTAAAACGCAACAAAAAAGCATGTGGGCGATTCCACATGCTTTTTTGTTGCATTTAAAATTTAGCGATAAGATTAGAAGGCTGCGACGACAGCACCTTTGTATTTATCGTTGATGAAGGCCTTTACTTCCGGGCTCTGCAGAGCTTTGATGAGGGCCTGGATTTCCGGGCGGTCTTTGTCCCCTTCGCGGACAGCAAGGATGTTGACATAGGGGGATGTGCTGTCCTCCATGAACAGGGCATCCTTCGTCGGAACCAGGTTAATCTGCATAGCATAGTTGGTGTTGATGACAGCGGCATCAACATCTTCCAGGGTACGCGGCACCTGAGCTGCCTCTACTTCCTGGAATTTGAAGTTATGCGGATTCTCGGCGATATCCTGGACCGTAGCCTTTTCGCCGGCGCCATCTTTAAGTTTCAAGAGACCTGCTTTTTCCAGCAGCAGCAGGGCACGGCCCCCATTAGTCGGGTCATTCGGGAGGGAAATCACAGCGCCATCTTTGAGCTCCTTGAGGTCTTTGACTTTCTTGGAATATACGCCCATCGGCTCGATGTGGATGCCAGCTGCATTTACGAGCTTTACTTCCTTATGTTCTTCCATGAAATTCGTAAGGTACGGTTCATGCTGGAAGAAGTTGGCATCCAGCTCCTTGTCGTTCAAGGCCAGGTTCGGCTGGACGTAGTCGGTGAACTCGACGATGTCCAGTTTGATGCCGTCTTTTTCGAGCAGCGGTTTTACCACTTCGAGAATTTCGGCATGGGGAACAGCCGTGGCGCCGACTTTCAGCGTTTTCATGCCCGAGGAATTCTGGGCTACCGCACTGGTGCCGGAGCTGTTCGAATCGCTGCCGCCGCATCCGGCGAGGGCGAGGGTAGCGATGGCAAGCGTCGCGATAAGTGCAAGAATCTTTTTCATAGGTAAGCCTCCTTGAAGTATAATCGGATTACTTTTTATCTAGTTTTTTCGCCAGGGTATTACCCACAAGCTGGACTAGCTGGACTAAGATTATGAGGATAACCACGGTGGCAATCATGATTTCCGGGCGGAAGCGCTGATAGCCGTAGCGGATAGCCAGGTCGCCGAGACCGCCGCCACCGATAGCACCGGCCATGGCAGATTCGCCAACCAGGCTGATGATGACCGTGGTGAGCTGGGCCGTGATGCTGGCCAGGGATTCCGGCAACAGGACCTTCCAGATGATCTGGAAGGGGGTAGCTCCCATGGACTGGGCGGCTTCAATAAGACCGTAGGGAACCTCCTTGAGGCTGGTTTCCACCTGACGCCCGATAAAGGGGATCGAGGCGATGACCAGTGGAACCATTGCGGCTGAGGTGCCGATAGCCGTGCCGACGATCATGCGCGTTAGCGGGATGATGGCGACCATCAGGATGATGAACGGGATAGAGCGGATGATATTGACAATGGTGCCCAGGCACTTATTAAGGCCTGGGGCCTCCAGAATCTGCCCTTTCCCGGTAGTATGCAGCAGTACGCCTAGCGGAATACCGATTGCCGAGGCGATGACCATGGATACCGCCACCATATAAACCGTCTCGCCCAAAGCTTTAGTGAGCAGTGGAATCATGTCGGTGAACATAGCCAATCACCTCCTCTTTGAGATCTTTTGCCTGCAGATAGGCAAGCGCCTCCTGGACTCGCTCATGAGGACCGGTGAGTCCTATAATCATGCGGCCAAACGGCGTCGACCGGATTTGGTCGAGGTTGCCAAAGAGCATGGTGGTCTCCACCTCCGGGAAGTTCCGGATCATGCCGGCGATAACCGGGTCATCGGCCCGTTCGCCGATAAAGGTCAGCCGCACCAAGAGATAGGCATCAGGGGACGGCTCTTGGGAGACGATGCTGCCGCGGAAGGCCGCTGGCAAATCGTTCGAGAGCAGTACGCTGATGAACTCTTTCGTGATGGGCTGCTGCGGATTCGTAAAGACATCGATGACAGAGCCCTGCTCGGCGATGACGCCTTGGTCGATGACAGCGACTTTATCGCAGATATCCTTGACGACTTGCATTTCATGGGTGATGACCACTACCGTCAGCTGCAGTTTGCGATTGATGTCGCGGATGAGTTCGAGAATCGCCTTGGTGGTCTGTGGGTCAAGGGCACTGGTGGCCTCGTCACAGAGCAGTACCTTTGGCTCGCTGGCCAGTGCCCGGGCGATGCCGACACGCTGCTTCTGGCCGCCGGACAGCTGGGAAGGATACTGGTCAGCCTTAGCTTCCAAGCCAACAAGCTTTAAAAGTGGCCGTACCTTCTCTTCGATTTTAGCGGCCGAAACTCCTGCCAGTTTCAACGGGAAGGCAATGTTTTCATAGACCGTTGCCGAAGAAAGCAGGTTAAAATGCTGGAAAATCATGCCGATATCCTTGCGTGCCTCGCGAAGCTCGCTGGCTGTCAGCTTCGTCAGTTCCTTGCCGTCGACGAAGACCTGGCCTGCGGTGGGCCGTTCCAGCATATTGATGCAGCGCACTAGCGTTGACTTGCCAGCGCCGGACAGGCCGATGATGCCGAAAATCTCGCCGCGCGCAATCTCAAGGTTGATTCCCTTGAGTGCCTTGACCGGCCC
>CALYVJ010000233.1 GCA_945494195.1 uncultured Selenomonas sp.
AAAGGCAACAGGATAAATGGCGGGATTTTGCCGCCGGTATTACCATGGGCATTTCGATGCTGCCGGTCTTTGTCTTGGTTCCGCTTATGCTTCGTGAGGTGGGAATGGACTTTGCTGGAGCCTATACTGCTGCCATATTAGCTGCTCTTTTGGGGACGTTAGTCATGGGGCTGGTGCACGTACCCTTGGCAGTTATGCCATCAGTGGCGGTGAGCAGCTATCTGGTATATTTGACAGGTATATCGCAGGGGCTTTCCTGGCAGCAGTTATTAGGGGCAGGTTTTGTTGCCTCGGGAGTGGGATTGCTTTTCGCTTGTCTCCCTGTTAGCAGGTATTGCCGAGAGGCTGTTCCGCCTGTTATAGGCCGTTTGATTCCCGGTGGGATTGGCGTCATGCTGATTACCATGGGGCTGATACAGTCCCGCATCCTTATTCGTTCGCCATGGAATGTTTCGATGTTAGGTAATTTTCAGGATCCTATGGCATACTTAGGTCTTATGGGAATTTTGCTCACTTTGGCTATGATGGCCATGCAGCTTCGTGGGGCATTGCTTTTCGGTTTTATGCTTACGACGTCTGTTTCCTATGCAGAAGGATTTTGGGCATTGCCCGATGCGTTATTTATGCTACCTGAGGGGCTGGACAAAGTCGCCTGGCAGATAAATCTGTTGCCGGGGAATGATTCGGAAGCTGTCAAGTTGGCAGCAGTGGTCCTCACTTTGCTGGTGGTATGGGGCAGCATGAATTGGGCTGGTTTGCAGATTCTTCCCAGTGAATCGCAGAAGAAGGCAAAATCCCTGGCGGCGATATTCGCGGTGGGGGGCGTGTCTTCTTTGGGCGGCAGTATTCCCGTGTCCTTGTCGCCGTTATCGGCAGTGGGCAGCAGCTGTGGCGGCCGTGGCCTTTTGACTGTTTTAGGAACGTCACTGCTACTAGCAGCCGCATTGTTTTGTGAGCCGGTGCTTCGTTCGCTGGCGGATTTTCCGGTGATGGTAGTTCCTGTCTTAGTGGGAGCAGGATTTATGCTGATTCAGCGGATGGTAAGCGGATTTTGCCATAATCCTGTCGAATGGAGACTGCCAGAGTTGGCAGCAGCTGTCAGTCTGCTGTTGGTTATGCCATTGTCAGGCAGTATAGCCGCTGGCTTGGGCTGTGCAGTGATTGGCTATTGCCTGTTGCGTGGGGCAGCTGGCGAGGGGAAAAAGATTCCTCTGGCTTCATGGATATTGGCAGCGCTGTTTATCCTTTATTTTGTTTATGCAGCTTTATGAGCTTCATATAATGTAGAGAAGATAGTAAGAAGATTAAGGAGTGTACATTTCGTGAGTTTTAATCGTTATCCGAAAATGATTGTTGCCGGGACGTTGGCCGGGGCCTTGGTTTTGTCCACTGCATCCTTTGGTGAGGCGCGGCATTCGAGCAGAACGGACCAGACAATGGTAACGACAACGCGTTCGGTTAATATGGGAAATAGCCGCACTGTGTCCCGTAATGCGCAGCAGCAGGTGTTCCAGGAACGCATTGATGCCATTTTGAAAGCGCACAAAAACGATGCAGAGGACGTAAACACATCTTCTGTCAGCGTGCCGACGACAGTTTCAGAATACGATGATTCCATTATTGGCACGCCGATGGCTAGCCAGCAGCAGTGTGTCGATTATTTGCTCAGCGTTAATCCGACCCCGAATATTTCGGTAACGCCGCAGGAGCTGGTATCCTACTATTATGAAGAAGGGGCCCGGGAAGGAATTCGCCCGGACGTGGCTTTTGCCCAGGCGTTGAAGGAGACGGGCTTCTTCCGCTATGGCGGTACGGTAACGCCGGACCAGAACAATTATTGTGGGTTGGGAACTACCAGCAGCCAGGTAAAGGGCGCTTATTTTGATTCAGCCCGGATGGGAGTGCGTGCTCAGATCCAGCACCTGCTGGCTTATGCTTCAACGCGCCAACCGTCGTTGACGGTGGTTGATCCGCGTTATACGCTGGTACGTTCTTCCTATGGCTCCACTACGCTGGGCCATTGGGGAGATCTTAATGGCCGTTGGGCAGTACCGGGATACAGCTATGGTCAGAGTATTATGAGCATGTTCCGGGCAATGCTGACGAAGTAAATAATGATATAAACAAGTATATATACCAAGAAGGGAACTAAAGACGAAATGATTACAACCAACAATGTGAGCCTCCAGTTTGGCAAGCGTGTCCTGTATAAGGATGTCAACCTTAAATTTACGCCGGGAAATTGCTATGGTATTATTGGTGCAAATGGTGCTGGTAAATCGACCTTTTTGAAACTGTTGTCTGGTGAAATTGAGCCGACTGGTGGTCATATCGAGATTACGCCGGGGGAGCGTCTTTCGGTTCTGCAGCAGGATCATTATGCCTTTGATGATTATCAGGTCCTGCGCACAGTTATCATGGGGAACAAGCGCCTTGTCCAGATCATGGATGAGAAGGATGCCCTTTATGCAAAACCGGATTTCAGTGAAGAAGACGGTATGAAGGCTTCGGAGCTTGAGGCAGAGTTTGCAGAGCTCAACGGCTGGGATGCTGAATCCGAGGCAGCGCGTCTGCTTAATGGTCTTGGCATTCCGGATGCTGAGCACGAGATGATGATGTCGGAGCTTACGGCTAAGGAAAAGGTTCGTGTCCTTCTGGCTCAGGCCCTTTTTGGCAATCCGGACATCCTCTTGCTGGACGAGCCGACTAACCATCTTGATGTTGAATCCATCAACTGGCTGGAGAACTTCCTGGCTGGCTTTGAAAATACGGTTATTGTTGTATCCCATGACCGTCATTTCCTCAATCAGGTCTGCACCCATATCTGTGATGTTGATTTTGGCGAAATCAAACTCTATACCGGTAACTATGATTTCTGGTATCAGTCCAGCCAGTTGGCGTTGCAGTTGCAGAAAGAGCAGAACAAGAAGGCTGAGGAGAAAATCAAAGAATTGCAGGCCTTTATTGCCCGCTTTGCTGCTAATGCGGCCAAATCCAAGCAGGCTACGAGCCGTAAAAAATTGCTGGATAAAATCCAAGTGGAGGATATCAAGCCGTCTTCGCGCCGCTATCCTTATATCGCGTTTTCACCGGATCGTGAAGCTGGAGACCAGCTCCTGCAGGTAGATGGCCTTTGCAAGACGGTAGATGGCGAGCAGGTATTGAAAAATGTCAGCTTTACGCTGAAAAAAGGCGATAAGGTTGCTTTTGTTGGTCCGAATACTATTGGCAAGACAATGTTGTTCAAGATTCTCATGGGTGAGGAAGAACCGGATGCCGGTACGTTTAAATGGGGCGTTACTACGACGCGGGCTTATCTGCCGGCAGATAACAGCAAGTATTTCGATGGGGTTGACCTGAGCCTGGTAGATTGGCTTCGCCAGTATTCCAAGGACCCGGATGAGACTTTCGTTCGCGGGTTCCTGGGACGTATGCTGTTCTCCGGTGAGGAGAGCCTTAAGAAGGCGTCAGTTCTCTCCGGTGGTGAGCGCGTACGCTGCATGCTTTCCCGCATGATGCTTTCGGGAGCTAACGTCTTGATCTTGGACGAGCCGACCAACCATCTTGACTTGGAGTCGATTACAGCCCTCAATAATGGTATGATCGCGTTCAATCACACGGCACTCTTTACGTCCCATGACCATGAATTCGTTCAGACCATTGCCAACCGCATTATTGAAATCACGCCGGATGGTGTTGTGGACCGTGTTTCGACTTATGACGATTATCTTTCCAACGAGACGGTTAAGCAGCAGTTAGCAGAAAAATATAAGAAAGAAGT
>CALYVJ010000234.1 GCA_945494195.1 uncultured Selenomonas sp.
TACAAACTTTGTAACAAACTTTTTCTTATAGGAAAGGAAAAATTTTCAGGCAGAGCGTAAAAATTATCTGCTTGCAAATAAAAATTATCTTGGGGAAAGCGCGTGTCTTTTCCTGATTTTACTAGACACTTTTTGCTCTTATTATCTGAAACGGTAGACAGTTTTTTTATGCCATACTGATTCAATAGACACAATGCAGTAAGTTGTGCTGTTTTTATTGACATATCAGCCTTGGCCTGCCTGGGCAGGCCAAGGCTAGTCCGTCCGATTCGGCAAAGATATGTCATTCTTTTCATCGCCATCTTTCTTTTGCCTATAAATCTTCTTTTTCCACATCTTTTTCTGCTCTCCCTGTTCCAAGTGCGCAACGGCAGGCATTTTGTAACCGATACTCATATGGGGGCGGGCGTTATTATAGAAATTGATGAAACGCGGAATGAGGCGGCGGGCATGCTCCAGCGTGGGAAGCTGCTTTTGCGGATACACGCTCTCTGCTTTCAATATTCCGTTGAAGCGTTCCGCTATGGCGTTGTCCGTGGGCTTGTGATCTTCTGTCATAGAGATAGCTATCCCATGTTTCTTCAGCATGGAAACATAGGCATCGCAGCAGTACTGCACGCCGCGGTCGGAGTGATGGATGAGACCTGAGAGGGTGTCGCTGCCGCGCATCGCCGCCGCCTGGTCTATGGCCATCTGCAGGGCCTGCATGCTAGCAGTTGCCCTCAGCGTGTCGGCAAGCGACCATCCGACGATCTTGCGGGAGTAGGCATCGGTAATCAGGTGCAGGTAGCAGACATCGCCGTCGGCAAGGGCGATATAGGTGATATCTGCCACCCATAGCCGATTCGCCTCCATGGGCGTGAAGTCCTTTATCAGGTTCTTCCATTTATGGTAACGGTGGTTGGAATTGGTAGTATGTCGGGGCTTCGGCTTGGGTAGCATCAGCCCCTTGCGGCGCAGCAGGGCAAAGAAGCAGTCTCGCCCGGGAACATGCTCGCGGCCGTGCATGCCGACGAGCATCAGCCATAGCTTGTAACCGCCGATGCGGGGGTCTTCCGAACGGATGGCACTGACGGACGCGAGGACGCGGCGTTCGCGTTCTGCCTCTTTCTCTATGTCGGTCTTCGACTGGTAGAAGGCCTGGCGGCAATGGCCAAGTAGCCGGCAGGCAAGGGAGACATTCATCTCGCACTTGCTGACCAGCTCCGTAACTACTTGGCCCCAGATTTTTTTCGGATGGGAATATCGAAAAACTCTTCCGCCTTATCTATCATAAGGTCGCGGGCCTGCGTCTCTAAACGCGAGAACTCTAGAGACTTCTCCAACTCGAGGATGCGTTGCCTCAATCGGGCGATTTCTTCCTGATAATCTGATTTGCTGCGATTGGCCATATCTTCTCCTTTGGGCTTGCAAGGCAAAGATAAGTACTCTGCTTGGGATTGATATTGGGCTAGCCAATAATTTAATAAACGGGAGCAGCTTAGACCGAACTTTTTCACGCAATGGCTCTTGCTCATGCCACATGCATAGTACTCACGAAGAACTGATAACTTGAACGATTCGCTGTACTTCTGATTTTTACGACTCATTTAGTAGTGTTTTAGGATTATAATGGAAACTAAATGTGTCTACCTATATCAGTATAAGACAATTTGCATTGTCTGCCAACAAATCAGCCCGATGTCTTGAATGTATCGCCTTTTCGTTGTAATTTTGAACGTTAAAAGCAGACCATAAATCAATCTTAATATAATTATGACACTTAAAACTATGATGATGACCATGTCGATGGCGGCTGCCATGACGGCCGCCGCGCAAGGCGCCTTGCAGTCGGGCATTGACAAGAAAAACATGAACCTCGCGGCGAAGCCCGGCACGGACTTCTTCGAATATGCCGTAGGCGGCTGGATGAAGGCGCACCCGCTCACGCCCGAGTACGCCCGCTACTCGCAGTTTGACGCCTTGGCAGAGACCAACCGCAAGCAACTTCAGCAGCTTATCGAGGGTCTCGCGGCCGACAAGGACGCCGCCCACGGCACGCTGCAGCAGAAAATCGGCGGACTCTACCGCCTCGCGATGGACAGCGTGCGCCGCAACGCCGAGGGCTACGAACCCCTGAAGCCGCACCTCAAAATGGTGGAGGACATTGCCGACAAGCGTGCCTTCCAATACGTGGCCGGCTGCCTCGGACGCATCGGCGTGGGCAGTTTCTTCGGGCTCTCCTGCGACGCCGACCTGCGCAATGCCAAGCAAAACCTTGTGCAGATCCACCAAGGCGGCATCTGCATGGGCGAGCGCAGTTATTATCTCGAAGACGACGAGGCCACGCAGAAAGTGCGCGCCGCCTATCGCGCCTACGGCCGCAAACTCTTCACGCTCACAGGCAAGAGCGAGGCCGAGGCCGCCAAGATGATGGAGGCCGTGGAGCGCATCGAGACCCGCATAGCCAAGGCATCCTATTCGCGCACCAAACTGCGCGACGTGGAGGGCAATTACCACAAGATGACCTACGCCCGCTTGCTTTCCGACTTCCCCGGCATCGACTGGAGCACCCTGTTCCTCACGCAGGGCGTGCCCGCCGTGGAGGAGGTGAGCGTCAATCAGCCCGAACCAATCCACGAAGTGGAGAAAGTGCTCGAGGAGTGCCCGCTCGAAGACCTCAAGGCCTATCTTTATTTCAATGTGGTGGACAATGCCACGGGCAAGCTGAGCGATGACTTCCGCGCAGCCGCCTTTGAGTTTTATTCCAAGACCATGAGCGGCGCAGAGCAGGACCGCCCGCGCTGGAAGCGTGCCGTGCAGGCCGTGGAGGGCGTGCTGGGAATGGCAATCGGCAAGATGTATGTCGAGAAATATTTTCCTGAAACGTCCAAGCAGCGCATGCAGAAGCTTGTAGGAGATCTGCAAATTGCCCTCGGGCAGAAAATCGAGGCGCAGCAGTGGATGAGTGCGGAGACGAAAGCCCGCGCGCAGGAGAAGCTCAATGCCTTCTACGTGAAGATTGGCTACCCCGACGAATGGATGTCGTACGATGCGCTCGATATCGACGAGAGCCTTTCTTATTACGAGAACATGGCGCGTGCCGCCAAGTTCAGTGGCGATTACTACATCGAGCGGCACGTGAATAAGCCCGTCGACCGCACGGAATGGCTCATGACGCCGCAGACCATCAATGCCTATTACAATCCCACGACCAACGAGATTTGCTTCCCTGCCGGCATCTTGCAGCCGCCTTTCTTCGATGCCGCAGCCGACGATGCCTACAACTATGGCGCAATCGGCGTGGTTATCGGCCACGAAATGACACACGGCTTCGACGACCAAGGCTCGCAGTTCGACAAGGACGGCAACCTGAGCAACTGGTGGACCGATGCCGACAAGAAGGCGTTTGCAGAGCGCACCGCCGTGATGGAACGCTTCTTCAACGGCATCGAAGTGCTGCCCGGCCTCAAAGCCAACGGCAAACTCACGCTCGGCGAGAACATTGCCGACCACGGCGGGCTCAACGTGGCATACCTCGCCTTCCAGAATGCACAGAAAGCCGCTGCCAAGCCCGCTGTAGCCAAGGACGGCTTCACGCCCGAGCAGCGCTTCTTCCTCAGTTACTCTTTCCTCTGGGCCAACAACGTGCGCGAGGAAATGCTCCGCAAGCTCACCAAGACCGACCCCCACTCGGCAGGCCGCTGGCGCGTGAACGGTGCGCTGCCCCACATCGACGCCTGGTACGAAGCCTTCAACATCAAGAAGAAAGACCCGCTCTTCGTGCCTAAGGCCA
>CALYVJ010000235.1 GCA_945494195.1 uncultured Selenomonas sp.
AATGGGGAAGGTAAACACACGCGTCACCGAAACATTGAACAAATGCCACGCATCTGAACGCTCCGGCGCGAAACGCAGCGAGCTTAGGACTGTTTTGGAACAGGCTGTTGGCGAAGCTCAGCGTCTGCAAAAGGATGCTATGAATGGTCAGATTGGTCTGTTCAGCGAAGAGACCATGGGCGAAGCCGGTGAACTCAAGCTGCCAGATATCGAGGAGATTTCCGAGGCAGAACGTCTTGAATGGGAGAAGGATACGACGGGATTCTATATCACTGGTCATCCGTTGGATCAGTTCCGACGCAAATTGGATAACCTGCCGGAGATTGCAACCCTTTCGACGGGTGTGGTGAAGGATAAGCAGGTCGTTCGGGTGGGCGGCATGTTGACCGAGCTCAAACGCATTACGACTAAAAGGGGGGATACCATGTGCTTCACGACGCTGGAGGATTATACCGAGCGCATTGAAGTCACCGTATTTCCGCGGACGTTCTACGAGAACGTGAATTTGTTGGTACCAGATATGGCAGTGGTCATTCAAGGCAAAGCTGATATTGCCGACGATGGCGTCAAGATTTTGGCGGATAAAATTTGGTCCCTCCGCGACTATCAGCCAGAGTATTATTTGTTGCTTCCCGAGGGGGAAACAGCTGAGGATACCAAGGAAAAGTTAAAGGAAATCTTGGCCGCGCATCATGGGGAATTGCCGGTCTACATCCATCAGGGAAGATGGCAGAAACTTGGGGATTCATTCTGGCTAGATGACAGCGAAGAAGTATTGGCAGAACTCAAGGCCCTTTTGGGAGATAAAGCGGTCAAAAAGCGGTAAGACCTTTGATTTGCCAAGGGAAAAGGCAAATGTTACAATAAGATGTATGTATCATAGGGGAAGGTGAAATCCCTTAGGGAATGGAGTGTATTTTTTTGAATAAAGCAATTCAGAAGAGAGTTGCAGCTTGTATGGTGGGAGTATTTCTCGGGATGCCTGCGCAGATTGTGATTGCACAACCGGCTAATCCGGTAATGCATCCGGCGGCAAAAGTGGTGAAGCCAAAGGCGAAGGATTTGGGAATCCAGGTGGCACCTAACGATGCGATGCCGAACCTTATGGCGCGCTCGGCTATCCTGATTGAGGCGAAGACGGGGAATATCCTCTATGAGCGCAATAAGGATGAGCGCCGTTTTCCTGCCAGCACGACTAAAATCATGACGCTGATCATTGCCTTGGAAAAGGGTAATTTGGATGACATGGTAACGGTGGGGCCCAATGCTGTGGGGCTGGAGGGGTCCTCCTTGTATTTAGAAAAGGGCGATAAGATGCCCCTCCGGGAGCTTTTGACCGGCATGATGATGCAGTCGGGAAATGATGCGACTGTGGCGGTAGCTGAGCATATTGCTGGTTCAGTGCCGGCCTTTGCGAAGATGATGACGGACAAAGCCCGTGAAATCGGTGCAATGGGGACGAATTTTGTCAATGCGCATGGTTTGCCGGATGACAATCATTATACGACAGCCCATGATTTAGCACGGATTACGGCGTATGGCTATTCTCTGCCAGAGTTTGAATCCATCGTAAGCGTTCAGGATGCGGACTATAAATGGCTCCGGGATCCGTCTAAGCACATCACCAGCGAGAACAAGCTGCTTTGGCAGTATAAAGGCGGCAATGGCGTAAAGACTGGCTATACTGAGCGGGCTGGCCGCTGTGTGGTTTCGGCGGCAAAACGAGACGGGGTTCAATTGATAGCCGTTGTCCTCGATGACCCGGTGATGTGGACGGATGCATATGCGATGCTGGATTATGGCTTTGCACATACCCGGCCCATTTCCTTTTGTAAGGCGGGGGAAACGATGACAAAGATAAAGGTGGACGATGCCCGTATCGATGAGATGTCTCTTGTTGCTGTCCGAGATTCGGTGATTGGCACCTTGCCAGATGAAAATCCGAAGATTGAAAAGAAAATCGAAGTGCCGGATAAAATCAGCGCACCAGTCAAAAAGGGCGATGTTGTTGGCAAGGTTATCTGTTATGCAGATGGTATTGTTGTGGATCGGGTGGATTTGCTGGCGTCTCAGGATGCGGCCTATCATACCTTTTGGTCGGATTTCACAGCATGGATTACGAAGTTGATGAAAGGATTGTTCTGATGCAGGAACGCTTGCAGAAGATTATCAGCCAGGCTGGGGTAGCTTCCCGTCGGGCGGCAGAAAAAATGATACAGGAGGGACGGGTCAAGGTAAATGGCAAGACCGTAACGGAACTTGGCGTAAAAGTTGACCCTTTGCTGGCAGATATCCGTGTGGATGGCAAGAAAATTTCCGCGCGGCAGCGCCATGTCTATTTTCTGCTCAATAAGCCGAAGGGCTATATTTCCACGGCCAAGGATGAGCGGGGGCGTTCCACTGTATTGGACTTGCTGTCAGAGGTCAAAGAGCGTATTTATCCGGTGGGACGTTTGGATAACAATACGGAGGGATTGCTTATTCTCACTAATGATGGCGCGCTGATGAATGGCCTGTTGCACCCGAAATACGAGGTGGAGAAGACCTATGTAGCCCGCATTGCCGGAGAGCCGGATGAGGTGCTGCTGGATCGCCTGCGGCAGGGAATCCGGCTGGAAGATGGAATGACAGCTCCAGCCAAGGTGCGATTGCTGGAACAAGGGGGCGGTCAGAGCCGGGTGGAAATCTCCATCCACGAGGGCCGCAACCGTCAGGTTCGCCGCATGTTTGCGGCCATTGGTTCGGATGTGAAGGCCTTAAAGCGCGTAAAGTTCGCGGGACTTACGCTGGAGGGCGTCGGCCGTGGGAAACATCGGGAGCTTACAGCAAAAGAGCTGTCTGCATTGTATAGATTGGCAGGATTGAAAGAATGAAACAGATCGTGGTAGTAGGTGCCGGTCCGGCTGGAATGATGGCAGCCATCAAGGCAGCTGAAAATGGTGCCGAGGTTGTAATCCTCGAGAAAATGAAAAAGCCAGGCCGCAAAATGATGATTACGGGCAAAGGTCGTTGTAACATCACGAATGCAGCCGATGTTCCTGAAATCATCCGTAACATCCATGGAAATGGCCGATTCCTCAACAGCTCAATGCGTGCCTTCGATAACCAGGATGTCATTTGTTTTTTTGAGGGACAGGGCGTGCCGACTAAGGTTGAACGGGGGAATCGCGTTTTTCCCATCAGCGATAAGGCTCAGGATGTGGTGAATGCTATGGTGGAACGCCTCCATGAATTGGGGGTTGCGATTGCGACGGATATGGCGGTGAAAGATATCCTAACCCAGGAAGGAAAAGCGGCTGGTGTCCGTACAAAGACGGGCGCTATCTACAAGGCCGATGCAGTGATACTGTGCGTTGGTGGTGCCTCGTATCCGGGAACTGGTTCGACGGGAGATGGCTATGCCATAGCCAAGGCTTTGGGGCATACCATTGAAACCGTTCGGCCGTCGCTGGTACCACTGGTAGCAGAAGACGATTGGGTTAAGGACGTTCAAGGCCTATCTCTGCGCAACGTTCGTGGCACTTTGCGGGTAGACGGCGAAAAGGTCGCGGAGATGTTTGGCGAGATGATGTTTACCCATTATGGTGTTACTGGCCCCATTATTTTGTCTATGAGCCGGACGGCTTCGGAATATCTGGCCGAAGGTGACCGTTTTGTGGAATTATCCATAAATTTGAAGCCGGCACTTAGCGAAGAAAAATTGGATGCCCGCATCCAGCGCGACTTTGAGAAATATCAGCGCAAGCAGCTGGGCAATGCTTTGGTGGA
>CALYVJ010000236.1 GCA_945494195.1 uncultured Selenomonas sp.
GAAGCGTTGCTTCGAATCGGAAAACGCAAAATAGCGAACTGACAAATGGGAATTTGAGCTGTATTCTCTAGCTTTTTCTTGCCACCAGCAATATTTGTGTTTATAATAACATTGTCTACTGTCATGACAGTAGACAATGTTATTTACTTTACAAAAAAAATGGAGCGTTATTATGGAAGATATCATCGACGAAATCATGCGACTGAAAAAAGAGCGCAAGGCGATTATCCTTGCACATGTCTATCAGCCAGAAGAGATTCAGGAAATTGCCGATTTTACCGGCGACTCCTATGGACTTTCCCGCCAAGCGGCCGAAACCGATGCAGAGGTTATCGTATTTGCCGGCGTTCGCTTCATGGCCGAAACCGCCAACATCCTGTCGCCAGACAAAATCACCCTGCTGCCAGCCGCTGATGCAGGCTGCCAGATGTTCACCAGCGCCATTGAGGAGCAAGTACGTCAGGCCAAAATGGACAATCCCCATGCCCTCATCGTCTCCTACGTGAACACACCGGCTTCTGTCAAAGCCATGAGCGACATCTGCTGTACCTCTTCCAATGCTGCCGCTGTTGTCGCCTCTCTTCCCAAAGACAAGGAAGTCATCTTCGTCCCGGACCGCAATCTTGCCTCCTGGGCCGAAGAACAATGCAACCGCTCCTTGATGAAGTGGCAGGGGGGCTGTCCCATTCACGGCCAGCTTACCGTAACCGACATCCGCATGGCCAAGATCAAATACCCCAACGCTCTGGTTCTCATGCATCCTGAATGCCGCGCAGAAGTCCGTGAGCTGGCCGACTACATCGGCAGCACCAGCGGCATCATAAAATACGCGGAGAAAAGTGAAGCGACAGAATTCATCATCGCCACCGAGGAAGGGGTACTGTATGAACTGTCCGAACGCTGCCCCCACAAACAGTTCCATCTTGCCTCCCGCCGGCTGCTCTGCACCAACATGAAGAAAACTACCTTGGAAAAAATACGGGATGCCTTAAAAACACTCGAACCACGCATTGTCGTTCCAGACGAGATCCGCGAACGCTCTGCAGCCGCACTGGAAAAAATGCTTGCCATAAAGGGGTAATGAACCATGCAACGATATCTGATGAATTTCAACACCCGCAACATGGAAACCCGCACTACCGAATGCCTGGTAGTCGGTTCCGGCGTTGCGGGCCTTACCGCAGCCGTCCGGCTGGCACGCCGCGGCCACCATGTACTGCTCGCCGTCCGCGATACACTCTCTGACAGCAACACCGCAAAAGCACAAGGGGGAATTGCTGCCGCCTTTGGCCCAAAGGATAATCCCGCCCTTCATCTACAGGATACGCTTACCGCCGGTGCCGGCTTAAGCGACGAATCAGTGTCCCAGTTGGTCGTAACAGAAGGTCCTGATGACATCCGCTGGCTGGCAGACAATGGCGCCGAATTTGACCGCACTGAGGATGGGCAACTCGCCCTCGGCCGTGAAGGCTGCCATAGCCGCAACCGCATTGTCCACAGCCATGGCGATGCCACCGGGGCCGAAGTCGCGCGTGCCTTGAATGTATTGGCTGCTGCTGAACCCAACCTCCGCACCATGGAAGGCTGTTATATCGTTGATATTCTTACCCATGAAGGCCGCTGCTATGGGGCAACGGCTCTCTGGCATGGCCGGAAAATCTGCCTGCGCGCCCAGCATACAGTCTTGGCCACCGGTGGACTTGGCCGCCTGTTCCAGCACACCACCAACCCGGAAGGTGCCACGGGCAGCGGCGCTGCACTGGCAGCAAGGGCCGGCGCAGCATTGGCAGATATGGAATTTGTTCAATTCCATCCTACAGCGCTAGCTCTTCCCGGCTGCCCGAATTTCCTGATTTCAGAGGCTGTCCGCGGCGCTGGTGCGCATCTCATCAATCTTGACGGAAAACGCTTCATGCCAGCTCTCCATCCCATGGCAGAACTCGCCCCTCGGGACGTAGTGGCCCGCTGCATCTTCCAAGAAATGACCAAAGCGAATGCCACCTATATCTGGCTTGATGCCCGTCACATCCAAGGAGCGGCAAAGCTCTTCCCCATGATTGCCGCCACCTGCCGTGAATACGGTGTTGATATCGAAAAGGATTTAATCCCCATCGCCCCCGCTGCCCACTACATGATGGGTGGCATCAAGACCGATACCTGGGGCCGCACAAATCTTGCCGGCCTGTACGCCTGCGGCGAGGCCGCCTGCACTGGCCTGCAGGGGGCCAACCGCCTTGCCAGCAACAGCCTGCTGGAGGGCTTGGTATTCGGCCGCCGCGTCGCCACCATCATCGGCAAAACGCGGCTGCCCCAAGCGGCCTCCGGGCTCTATTGGCAGGAAGAATCCCTTGCCGAAACGCCGCTGGAATTTGTTGCCGAAGATAGCAACCGCAGCCAGCAAATCATGAGCCGGTATCTCGGAATCATCCGCAATGCCTCCGAACTTGCCTGCGGAGAAGAAAAAATACAAGAACTTGTCCGCCGTTACGAAGGCTGTGCCGCTCATACCCCGGAGGAACTTGACCTGCGTGCCCGCTTGGCCTGCGACCTGCTGATTGTAAACGCAGCCATGCGCCGCCAAGAGAGCCGCGGTGCCCATTACCGCAGCGATTTCCCCGAAAAAGACGATACCTACCGGAAGCACTTTAGCGATCAGCGTCCTGTATACGACGATGCGAAAAATATAAACGACGACAACATAGCGGCAGCTTCAATCGGCCTTGCCCTATAACGAAAGGAATATTCAGCTATGACCATGTTAGACCTCGATTCCAAAATCATCGCCTGGTTCCAGGAAGATATCGGCAGCGGCGACATCACCAGTCTTGCCACTGTCCCCGAAACCGCCACAGCCCACGCCATCATCCATGCCAAAGACACCGGCATCCTCGCCGGTATCGAGATCGCCCAGCGCGTCTTTACGCTGCTTGACCCCACGATAAAATTCACTGCCCAGCTCGAAGACGGTGCTGCACTCACCCCCGCCTCCGTTATCGCTACCATCGACGGCAAGGCCCGCACCCTGCTGTCCGGTGAGCGGCTGGCACTAAACCTTTTGCAGCACCTCTCAGGAGTTGCCACCCGCACCCATAAACTCGCCGCCATCGCCGCCCCTTTCGGTGCCAAGCTCGTCGATACGCGCAAGACCACACCGGGGCTGCGCCTGCTGGATAAATACGCAGTCAAAGTCGGCGGCGGTGCCAACCACCGTCTCGGCCTCTACGATGCCATCCTCATCAAGGACAACCACATCCAGGTAGCCGGCGGCATCAAAGAAGCCCTTGCCCGGGCCCACGCCTATGCTTCCCATATGACAAAAATCGAAATCGAAGTAGAAGATATCGAAGGCGTCAAAGAGGCCCTCGCCGGCGGTGCTGATGTCATCATGCTCGATAATATGGCCCCGGACAAGATGGCCGAAGCAGTAAAAATCATTGACCACCGCGCCATCGTCGAAGCCTCCGGCGGTATCGATGAAACCACCCTTGCCGCCGCAGCCCAAAGCGGCGTCGACATCATCTCCGTCGGGGCCCTTACCCACAGCGTCAAAGCCCTTGATATCAGCATGGATATCGGCGAAATCAAATAATCAAAAAGAGACGGTGAAAAATCCCTTTACGTTGTCATAAAATACAGAAGCCCCCATAAGTTAGATTGATTCGTCTAACTTATGGGGGCTTCCTGTGAAATTATCCATATACTTTTTACCAATTACAGTTTGTAAGTTACAAGAATCTCATTCGAAGCAACTCTTCGCCGCCG
>CALYVJ010000237.1 GCA_945494195.1 uncultured Selenomonas sp.
CAACGCATGCGGGATTCAGAGACCCGTGCCTTACCAACTTGGCGATACCCCTGTGAGTATCCGACAACCAGTGCCGTCAACATTTATAAATTATATCGGATGAATAACGCATTGTCAATACCCAAATAAGAAATTATTTATCGGTAGGGATGGCAAAGGAAGGCATGGCATGAAGCCAGATTTCAAAAGTCCGGGGCCATGGGTAGCTGAGTTCGATAGTCAGGTCCTGCATCATCAGGGAAAAATCTCCGGCTGGTGAGGTGAATTTTACCGGAATACGGGCGGATTTTGTTTGTTTGTAGCTGGCGACATGTTGCTGCATGGAACTTTGGAGCATGTGGTTGGCCCAGCGGTAATTATGCGTAAGGTCAAGGTCCGCCGTGTTGGTATAGCCTGCTTTTTTCAAGTTTTGATTGACCAGTTCGATGTCATCCTTGAGATAAAAATAATCTTCAAGGATGCGCCCCTGGAGAAAGGTGAGGTTCGCCGCAGTAAGGGCAATCATTTCTTGCCGATCTTCGGTTTGCTGTCGGCAGGCTTCGTAGATGCTGGCTTGGGCCAGGGCGGTGCCAATGGCGTTGCTGGTGGTATTCCAGCCAGCATAGGCGATGAGATTGTTTACTGGATAATCGGATTCAATCAACAGGGGGAGTACCGTTTCGCTGGCCTCGAAATGTTTACTGAGATCTACCAATGCCGTGGGGATATCCCCTTGCTGATTGGCTTGCAGCTGCTTCACGGCAGTTTGCCGAGCGGTGGAATCACCGGTATCTTTGTCACAGGCCGAGATAAAGAGCGTAAAATCGGCATCTTCGGCAGTAGTTGTTTCCTCCCCGCCTAACAGGGAAATTTTTTCTTTGACGGTTTCGTCGATGGAGACAGCCATATAGGGCATGATTCGCTGGGCCATATCCGGAGCAGCATATTCGACGAAAACGCGAGGCTTGAAGCCGGCACGGCGGTTTTGGATCAGGGATAGGAGTGAGAGGGCGATTTCATCAGCTCCGTGTGTCAGGAATACTTTGGCAGTCGGCAGGTTTTGCTGGCGGATAAAGTTTTGCAGCCGTTTTTTTTCGATGTTGGGGATTGTGTAGGGTTCGCCATCGTCCTGTCCGAGAATAAGCTGAGTGAGAATGCCTTCCTTGGTGAGTTGGATGAGTTCTTCGTTAAGAAGGCGATTTTCTTCGAAATGAGATAAATAACGGGCAAGACTTTCTGCGGGAATGGATGCTTCCAGCTTTTCCAGTTCTTCGGTTGAAACGGGAAGTCCTTCAGCTTGGCGTCCCTTCAGGCGTGAATATGCAAGCAGATTTCGTCGTTCCCAATACCCGTCAATGGTGTCCTGGGGCGTTTGGCGGGGGAGGATGCTGAAGGCGTAGATGGGAACTGTGGGGTGTTCTTCATGGAGCTGCCGGAGAAACGCGATCAGCTGCTGGCGTTCCTCTGGTGTTTTTTCCTTTTCCCGGGCGGTAAGCAGTCCCCCGTAAAGAAGTTGGTCGATGGAGAGGATAACCGCCTGGCTGGTTTCCATGTTAGCGGATAGCCACTGTTTCATACCGTCCGTGTCGCCTGGCTGGGAATAATAGTCTTGCAGTTCGGTGGGGGGCGGAGTAACGGATAATCCGGCAATGTGGCCGGCGTCGATTACAAATTGACGGCAGGGAGGCCTGCCGTCTAGTGGAAGGAGCAGGACTTTTGCGGTCTCTTGCCGTAAAGGGGAAACATTGGTGGCCGTTGGCGAAACACGGCATAGATGCCAGAGGCCCAACAGACTGGAAAGCAAAACCAGTAAAGACAAATATTTATAAAATCGTTTCACGATATACTCCTGTGTAAATTAGTAGTAGATTCTTTGAATATTATACCATAGGGATAGTTCACTATTCGGAGAAAATATGGTAAAATGTATTTGTTTGCTGTAAGTTTGTCTTTGTCAAGGGCGGATGATGCAGAAACCATAAGGATAGGATGGAGTGGAACCTATGAGAATTATCACGGGATCAGCCCGGGGCTGTCGGTTGAAAACGCCCAAAGGCTGGAATACGAGGCCTACTGCTGACCGGGTAAAGGAGTCGCTTTTTAATATCCTGGGACAAAAAGTCATAGATCGAAAGGTGCTCGACATCTTTGCGGGAACTGGTAACTTGGGCTTGGAGGCTTTATCGCGTGGAGCTAAGGCGTGCGTGATGGTCGATCAAGCTACTGCGGATATCATGAAGGAGAATGTCCGGCTGACGCGTATGCAGGAGAAAGCAGTGGTGCGGGGCGGCGATGTATTTGCTGAACTCGGACGGTTTTCTGCCAGCCGGGAGGAGTTTGACTTGATCTTTTGCGATCCTCCTTATCATATTGGACTTTGGGAAAAGGTGTTGCTGGCAATTGACCGGTCAGGGGGAATCATGGCTCGCAATGGAATTTTAGTCATTGAGCATGGTGCTGATGAGAATGAGATTCCAGCGCTGGGCGCCCTGATGCAAGTCATGAATCGCCGCTATGGACATACGACGCAGTTGAGTTTTTATCAGTGGCGCGAGTATGTTGAGGAGGTGGAGGCATGAGACGGGCTGTGTGCTCGGGAAGCTTTGACCCCGTGACCAATGGTCATATCGATGTATTCGAGCGGGCAAGCACGATGTTTGATGAGTTGATTATCTGTGTATTTCACAATGTGCAGAAGCGGGGATTTTTTCCGATTGAACGACGGGTGGAATTGCTCCGTCAGTCGGTCAGTCATTTGTCAAATGTCAGGGTCATGTCCTTTGAAGGCCTCATTACAGATTTTATGAAAGAACACGATGCCCGGATTATTGTGCGGGGCATTCGTTCTGTCAAGGATCTTGAATATGAGGAAAATGAGGCGTATATGATTCGCCACATAGAACCTTCCATTGATACTGTATTTCTTTTGACGCGTCCGGATTATTCCTATGTGAGTTCTTCAGGGGTCCGGGAATTGTTCCGTTTCCATGGGGATATTCATGGATTGGTGCCGGAATGCGTGGCGCAGGCGATGATGAATTTAGATGATAAAGAAAGGAAGTAAGCGGAATATGTCAGTACGCGATACCTTAGATAAATTAGAAAATATGGTAGTGGGAGCTTCGCATTTTCCTTTTACGGAAAAAACGCTGATTAACGATAATGAATTGATTCATTATGTAGATGAGCTTCGCAACGACCTTCCCAAAGAACTTAACCGTGCCGATGAAATCATGAAGAATCGGGATGAGATTATTCGCAATGCGGAAAAGGAAGCTGATCAGATCAAGAAAGAGGCAAAAGAATATGCCAATCGCGTAACGGACGAAAGTGAGATTGTCCTGCAAGCGAAGGAGAAGGCCAAAACCATCTTGCAGCAGACGCAGCAGCAGGAAAAAGAAATCATGGAGCGCACGCAGAAAAATGCTATGCAGCTTCAGAGTGATGCCGATGCGTATGCTAATCAGGTATTTGACCAGCTCATCTCGCATGTGACGGGAACCTTCCAAGGGGTTCAGCAGGCTGAGCAGGGGCTCCAGCAGGCGCTGAATGTACTGAAGCAGGCAAAAGCTCAAATGAGCCAGCAGGCAGCACGCCAGGCTCAGCAGTCGGCAGCAACTGTTGATGCGGCATCTGCTGCAGCGCGTACCGAGCAACCGAAAAACGAATAAAGATAGCCGGAAGAATATAGAAAAAGGTCCGTTGACGTTAAGTCGACGGACCTTTTTTTTTTGAGTGCAGGGGGGATTAAAGGTGCAATGGTTTTTTCGCACGGATA
>CALYVJ010000238.1 GCA_945494195.1 uncultured Selenomonas sp.
AGAAGTGTTTCGTTATGTTCTGTAAAAGTTGCGGTGAGCAGCTCCCCTTCCATATCCTCCAAAGTCATTCTCGCTATCCTGCTTGTCATCGTTCTCATCTTCGGCTCCATCCAAGTCCACAACCGAAAACTTGCCGCACATTCTGGAGCTCAGCCAGCCGCAGAAGAACAGCAGCAGCAAAAACAAGCACCTAAGCCCGCCAAAGAGTCGCAATCAGCGGCCAGGACATCAGCCTAACCGGCACCATCAGCTAAAACTTGTCCTTTCTATCCCCACAAGTTTCTGCCTCATCGGCAGAGGCTTGTTTTCTTTTTCCAGACATTTATGCTTTATCCTTTCTTATATATTGAAGCTCTTTCCTTTTCCTGTTATACTTATGAATTAGGACTATCATATATAGATATCATTTATTTTTAAAGGAGTAATTTACCTATTATGATTTTGAATCGTAAATCTGTTGAACTTTTGGCACCAGCGGGCACTTGGGATGCGCTTGTAGCTGGTGTTGAGTCAGGTGCTGATGCCTGCTACCTCGGCGGCAAGCACTTCAATATGCGTATGCACGAAGGCGATTTCAACTTTGACGACGAGATGCTCAAGAAGGCCATCGCCTATACCCACGAGCATGATGTCAAGCTCTACCTCACCCTCAACAACCTCATCAGCGACGAAGAAATTCCGGCCCTGCGCGAGTACCTTGCCTACCTCAACGAAATCAAGCCGGACGCTCTGCTCGTGCAGGATTTCGCCGTTCTCGAGCTCGTCCATGAGATGGGTATCGACATCCCCATTCACACATCGGTCATGATGAACACCCACAACGAGCACGCCATTGAAAAACTCAAAGAGTATGGCATCACGCGCATCGTCGTCGGCCGTGAGATGACGCTCTCTGAACTCAGCCTGTTCCGCGAGCGCACGGGCATCGAGGTCGAGTATTTCATGCATGGCGATATGTGCATAAGCGAAAGCGGCCAGTGCATCCACTCGGGTGTCGTCTTCGGCCAGAGCGGCAACCGCGGCCGCTGCCTCAAACCCTGCCGCTGGGCCTACTCGCTCATCGACGAGCAGACGTGGGAAGTCCTCGACAAAGACAGCGACGGCGCTTACAAGCTTGCCCTCAAGGACATGTGCATGTACCGCTCGATTCCGCAGCTTATCCAGGCTGGCGTCTTCTCCTTCAAGATTGAAGGCCGCATGCGCCCGGCACCGTTTATCCGCCGCATCGTCTCCACCTACCGCAAGGCCATCGATGCCTATCTGGCTGACCCCATGGGCTACCAGGTCGACGAGGAAGGCTGGAAGAACCTCTACGAGAATCGCGCCCGGAACTTCACGACCACCTTTGCCTTCGGCAATCCGACCAAGAAAGATATCGGCATGACCGGTGAACGCGAACCGCGTTTCTTTAGCGATGCCGTCAAGGAAGCTGGCTTCCAGGATGAGATCCTCAAGAAAGAAGCTGACATCCAGAAGGAGAACGCTGCTCACCGCACGCTGAGCGTCCGCGTCAATACCATCGATTCCGCCAAAGCTGCTGTCGATAACGGCGCCGATGTCATCTACGTAGGCGGCGAGGCCTTCCGCCCGTTCCGTCCCTGGACGCTGGCCGAATACGCCGACATCATCGCCTATGCCAAGGGCAAGGCCAAGGTCATCATCAACACGCCGCGCACGACCATGCGCCGCGAATGTGGCGAGCTTGAGCAGTTCCTGACGGCGCTTGCCTCCCGCCCGGAGCTGGCCGCTGACGGCATCATGGTCAGCAACCTCGGTTCGCTGAAGCTTGCCAAGCAGTACACGAAACTGCCAATCCAGGCCGATGTCTCGTTTAACCTCTTTAACCATCTGGCTGCCAAATTCCTCAAGGAAAATGGCCTCGTCATGGCCTGCTCTTCCCTGGAACTTTCCTTCGAGCAGCTGCGCGAGATTGTCGAAAACTCCGAGCTTCCCGTCGAGACCATCGTCCATGGCTCCTATGAGTCTATGATCTGCGACCACAACATCCCGGGCATGTCGCTGCCCCATTACAGCGAGCTCGACACCCCCGAGGTGCTTGACCGCCGCTATGCCCTGTTGGACAATGCCAAGGAAAAACATTCCATCCGCATCGACCAGTTTGGCCGCAACCATATCTATTTCGCCAAGGATCTCTGCCTCTATCCGTATCTTGCGAAATTCAACGGCATCGCCTCCTACCGCATCGAGGCGCAGGACTACACGCCGGAATTCACGGGCAAGGTCACGAAAATCTATCGCGAGGCCCTTGATTTCCTGGCCAGCGGCCAGGAAATCGACCAGTCAAGACTGGCAGAACTCAAACAGGGCCCGCGTGAGCTTGGTCTTGGTACCTACCGCTTCCGCCAAAGCCGCAATTCCATCTGACCCATATAGTAAAACACCCTCCGGCTGTGATGTACCGGAGGGTGTCTTCGGAAAGGATACGCATAAATGGAAGAACAGAAATACATTGGCCCTGAGGCCATCATCGAAAAGAAGAAGAAATATATCATGCCATGCCTCGCGCATTTCTACTCGAACCCGCAGCAGATGGTCAAGGGCTCGATGCAGTACCTCTGGGACAGCAACGGCAAGAAATATCTCGACATGTATGCCGGTGTATCGGTCATGAACTGCGGCCACTGCAATCCCGAAATCACAGAAAAAATCAAGGCGCAAGTCGATAAGCTCCAGCATGTCTGCAACATCTACCTGACCGAAAACTTCGTCAACCTCGCCGAAAAACTGGCCGAAGTCACGCCGGGAGACCTGCAGAAGTCCTTCTTCTGCTCCACGGGCTCCGAGGCCACCGAGGGCGCCCTGCTGCTCGCCGAAGTATACAGCGGCAACAGCGAGATCATCTCCCTGCGCCAGGGCCTGCACGGCCGCACGAAGCTCGGCATGAGCGTCACGGGCCTTACCATGTGGCGCACGGCACCGACGCCGGTCGGCGGCATCCACTTTGCCCCGAACCCAAACTGCTATCGCTGCCCGATGAACAAGAAATTCCCGGAATGCGACTACGCTTGCGCCAACGCCATCGAAGACCTCATCAAGACGGCGACATCGGGCCATCCGGGTGCCTTCATCGCTGAGACGATCCAGGGCAACGCCGGCTGCGTCGTACCGCCGAAGGGCTACTTCCAGCGCGTCAAGGAAATCCTGGAGAAGTACAACACGCTGCTGATCATCGACGAAGTCCAGACAGGCTTTGCCCGCACCGGTAAGCTCTTTGCCATCGAAAACTACGACGTCGTCCCCGACATCATGTGCATGGCCAAAGCCCTCGGCAATGGCACGCCGATTTCGGCCTTTATCGCCAGTGCCAAAGTCGCTGATACCTATACGCGCCCAGGTGCTTCGACGCTCGGCGGCAACCCAGTTTCCTCCGAAGCCGCACTAGCCGTTCTCGACTATATCGAAGAGCACAAGCTCGCCCAGAATGCCCAGGAGCGCGGCAAGCAGCTGCGCGCTGGCCTGCGCGAACTGCAGAAAAAACACCCCGTCATCGGCGATGTCCGCGGCCTCGGCCTCATGGACGGCGCGGAATTCATCCATGCCGATGGCAGTGAAGCCCCGGAAATCCTTGACGATGTTTTGGAGACCCTCAAAGACCGCGGCTTCATCATCGGCAAAAACGGTGTCGGCCGCAATGTCATGGCCTTCCAGCCGCCACTTGTCATCACCAAAGAAAACGTTGACGACGTACTGAACGCCATCGACCTGGTACTGACAGAGAAAAATCTCTAAACAC
>CALYVJ010000239.1 GCA_945494195.1 uncultured Selenomonas sp.
GCTGGTCGATGGTGTGGCAGAAGCACTGCGTAAGAGCAAGGCTGTGAAAATATATATCTGCAATGTCATGACGCAGCCGGGTGAGACGGATGGGTATACCGCTTCAATGCATGCCAAGGCAATCCTTGAGCATGGCGGCAAAGGCGTTATTGATTATATGTTGGTCAACAGCACCCCAATCTCTTCGGATATGCAGGTCTTTTACGCCAAGAAGGGGTCCTACCCGGTCGAGGTGGATGAAGAGGCTATCAATGCACTGGGGGTAGGCTTTGTCAAGGCAGACATCATTAATGAGACGGATGTCATCCGTCATGATCCGGATAAATTATCCCGCAGCGTTATGCAAATGGTTTACCGGCTCCAGCCCAGTGCCTTGAACGGCTTCGACGCCAAAAATCATTGAGAGCAAACGGAAGATAATATAGGAGTGAACTGTTATGCCGTCATTTGCGACGGAGGTAAAAAATGAGCTGGCCCGCCTGAATTATGAGCAGAGTTGCTGCCGCACTGCAGAGTTGGCAGCCCTGCTGCGCATGGGGGCGACAATTACCTTTGGCTTACGCCGTACCTTCGGTTTGAATTTTACCACGAAAAATGCGGCTGTCGCCCGGAAGACGCTTCAGTTGCTAAAAAGTGAAGGCGGCAATATCCGGACGGAGATAACCGTGCGGCGTTCCCGCCAGCTGAATAAGAACAACAATTATACGGTGCGTGTGGTGCCAGCTCCTCCAGTGGCAGAGCTGCTGGAAAAGTTGGGGTTCCTGCAGGATGAAAGCCTCAACATGACAACGGATATGGCACTGCTGAAGAAGGCCTGCTGCCGCGTCGCGTATCTGCGTGGTGCCTTTCAAGGCGGCGGTAGTGTAAACCGGCCTGAGGCCAGCTACCATCTGGAGCTTGTGACAGGAAGCTATGGCTTGGGGAATCTTTTAAATACACTTCTAAAGCGCATGGGCTTTCCCGTTGGCTTTACGGACCGGAAAGAGGACTATGTCGTCTATCTGAAAGAGGGCGATGCGATCATGGATTTCTTGGCGATGGTTCAAGCTGACGAGGCGGTAGAGGCTTTTGAAGTGGCCCGGAATGTCAAGGAGGTTCGCGAGCAGGTTAACCGGCTGGTAAATTGTGAGACAGCTAATCTGCAAAAAACTGTGGATGCCGCTGGGCGGCAGTTGGCCTATATAAAGCGATTGCAGGAAGCGGCGGTCAAGCTGCCGGCAAAACTGCGGGCGACGGCAGAGCTGCGGCTGAAGCATCCGGATGCCAGTCTGACAGAATTAGCGGATATGCTTGGGGTCAGTAAGTCTGGCATGAATCACCGCATGCGGAAGTTGCGCGAATTGGCGGAAGAACTGCCAGACGGGTAATAGTATTTTAGGAAGAAGGATTTTTGTTGCGTTCAATCAAACGAATCATATCAGCAGCGGCAGTTGTGCTGCTGTTGCTCTTGGGCTGGCTGCTGTTGGGGCCGATGCCGGTCGGTGTACCTATTTTGGAATACCATATGGTAGCGGAAGTTGACCCCGAGGAGGGCTGGACTTATAATGTGCCGCCAGAGGATTTTCGCCAGCAGCTGGATTATCTCCAGCAGCAGGGATATACAACCATAACTCCGCTGGAATTCATGAAGGCGAAGAAAGGCAAGCTGGATTTGCCGGAGAAGCCGATTATCCTGTCTTTTGACGATGGATATGAAAACAACTACACCACTATGCTGCCCATATTGGAAGAGCATAATATGAAGGCGGTGGTCTATATGGCAACTAACAGTATTGGCCGGCCGAATTACCTGACTTGGGATGAGCTTCGTGCGTTGCAGGAACATGGGGTAGAAATCGGCAGCCATACGGCCAATCATCAGCCGTTGACTCATTTGGACCGCGAAAAGCAATTGGAAGAGATGAAGCTTTCTAAATTGCTTATGGAGTGGAATGGCATACGGACCGTATTCTCCTTCTCTTACCCGAATGGCGAATATTCGGCAGAGATGCCGGAGATGCTCAAAGAAAACGAATACCTTACGGCGGTGACAGGCGATGCTGGCCTGAATACTTTTGAGACGAATCCGTATCTGTTGCAGCGGACCAATATTCCGCATCCGCGCTTTGGCTTGATGGAATTCAAGCTGCGTCTTCTCAAGGCCGAGGTTATGACAAAGCTGGGAATCCATCAGCACTAATTGAAGGGCGTGAAAAAAAATTTACCAGGCAAGAAAAATAATGCGGGAAACATTGGTGACGGTATTGCTATGCTGCCTCCCCTTGACGGCGATGGCGTCGGAGCGTACTGCCAATCACAAGGGGACAACTGTGGTTCATACAGAGTCTGTAAAGGGGAATGGTGGGACGACAACTAACGTGAACATCAAAGAAAGAATACAGGCGATACTGGATAGCCAGAAAAAAACGGCCAAGAAGGCTTGGGTAAAACCCTCCAACGTCATGCATGAATTACCGATGGGATCAAAAGACGAGGGGGGGACACTGCTTTTTTCGGATAGCCCGGAGTATGTTGACCGGAATGGTATTTTGTATCAGGATACTGTAAGCGGCGATGTACGGGTTTTCTATTATCATCTCAACAATACGAGTGAGCCAAAAAAAATAGCCGTAGTATTGGAAAATAAATATGAGGGTACGAATGCTATTCATATTACCCGCGGCGGCAGTGGGGCTCCCAGCGACCATTATATGAAAGTGGGCAAAGCTGTACAGATGCAGTATTTCGGCCAGCCTATGGATCAAAAGATTGTTTTGGGAGCGGGTGTGGCAAAACTCCTGCAGGAGGATATGAACACCATTTTGCTTCAGCCAGGGGAGTTGGTGTCGGGCATGTATGACTTCTACGCTGACCATCCGGTGAAAGTCAGTGTATTGATGCTCGATGCCTATGGCGATCCGGTTACAGAATCGAGAAATCTGCCGGTGCTGCCTAAGGACGCTGTGTGCCTTCGGGGGACTTTTACTGGAATGAATCGGGTTATGACCTCGGCGCGGGAATATCATCCCGAGACCGATGGTATTATGTATTTTCCTGTAGCGGATGATAAGCGGGATAAGTACCGGCAGGGGATCGATGCAACCGATGGAAGTACTGCTAAGGATGAAGGGAATTATGGAATTGTATACCGGATTCAGGTCCCGACTGCTGGGGATTGCAAAGTACAATATTATCTGTGCCCGTTGGGCGGTGTGTATGCTGGCGCGGTGCGGGTAAAGTATGGCGAAGTAGGCCCGAATATGCTGCAAACGCCGCAAGGGCAGGTTTATTTTGGCGATAAAACGCTGGTGGAAACGCAAGAGCAGGAAGATTTGCGTGAAAAGGGAATCGTCGTGTTGACGAAATCGGCGGAATTGGCAGATTTAGGAGTATACCGTGCCGACAAATCCGTATGGATTGAGTATTCCCCGCCAGGAGCATCGAATTTACCTGTAAGTATCATTATGGTTCCCGTACAATAGAATTTTACGAATAACAAAGACCTGTTGATTCTGTAGATCAAATGATCTAACTGGAAAGATTAAAAAAGTGTTGACAAAAGATAAAAGAGCGTGTATCATAATACAAGTCGCTGAGAGATACGGCGGAAACAAAAACGACACCAAGCCTTGATTGGCAAGTGGTTGTGGATGTTTTTACCGAAAAGCTTCAAAAAAGAATTTAAAAAAGTTCTTGACAGAAGCGAATTGATGCAATATAATAAATGAGTCGCTGAAATGAGCGACGGAGATTGTTCTCTGAAAACTAAA
>CALYVJ010000240.1 GCA_945494195.1 uncultured Selenomonas sp.
AAAAATGTTCCACTTCTTCCAGCGGTCCCATTTCTTCAGCAATCAGCAAGCCCATAGCTTCGCCGATAGTAAGCACTTTACTCATGATAATCATCCTTTATGAAAACGAACCGCCATCAAAAGCGGCTCATCTAAAAATATGGACTTATTTTTTCAACGGCAACGGCTCAACGCGCCCAACCAAGAACAAATATGATAAAGCCCCTAAAATACACAATATTCCAGCAACAGCTAATGGAACCAAGAACGATCCTTGCGTAATTGTAAGCATAACACCGGTAAAAGTCGTAATAAAAATACCAGCCAGATTTCCTGCAAAATTCATAATGCCACCAATGGAAGCAACATACTTTTGCGTCGGCGCTATTTCACCTACAATAACCCAGGTATTAGACCCTGCAAAAGATAAACTAGCGTAAGACAAAGCAAATAAGGCTAAGCAAACATATACATTATCAACAATAGCGCAAAGTGCAATGCAGGAAGAAAGGAGCATCCCCCCAACCAGGCAGACTTTCCGAGAAAAAGTAGCCGTATGTCCATGACGCAAAAGCCAATCGGATGTAAAACCGCCAAGCCAACCTCCAGGAATAGCCAACAATGCCGGTAACATCCCCAGCGTCCCCAGTGCTTTTAGAGAAAATCCACGCGTTTCCATCAAATAGCTAGGAAACCAGGTAATAAAGAAATAAATAGCAAAATTCAAACAAAATAATCCTATCATCAAGCCCCAGACTGTCCGATACCGAAACAGCGCTGCCCAAGAAACTTTAGATTGATTTTTAGAAGCTTTAATCTCTTGTTCTCCGCGTTCAGCCAATAAGGCTTCAACCTGAGCGGGTGCGATATCACGATATTTTTCAGGATCACGATAAATGAACCACCATGCTAAAGCCCAAATGAGGCCAATAATACCGGTGATAATAAAGGACCCACGCCACCCGAGAATAGAAATAATCCAGGCAATCAGCGGTAAAGATAGAGCAGATCCAACTCTAGAACCACTATCAAAAATACTGCAAGCAATACCCCGTTCTTTATGGGGAAACCAGTTATAGGCCGCTTTAGCAAAAGATGGCATAGCTGCCGATTCACCGACACCAAGCAACAATCGAGAGCCAACCATATGTCCAAAAGTATGAACCATCCCCGTTACTGCAGTAAAGATAGACCACCAAGCAACCGCAAAAGCCAGACTTACGCGTACACCGACTTTATCGATAAACCATCCTGCCGGCATTTGGCACAAAGCGTATGTCCAAAAGAAGGCACTCATAATGACCCCCATGGTAGTAGGGTCTAAAGCTAATTCAGCACGGATATGGGGCGCTGCAATAGCTAAGTTGGCACGGTCAATAAAGTTAATAGCATTCGCTAAAAAGCATAATCCAATAATTACCCAACGCATATTTTTAAATCTTTCAGCCGTCATCATAGTTCCTCCTTTTTTATAACTGACCGCACGTGCGGTTAATAGCATCCCATAAGCCACAGATGTAGTTAGCTCCGAGAGCCCGGTCGTAGAGGCCATAGCCCGGACGGCCTTCTTCGCCCCAGATCATACGGCCGTGGTCGGGACGGATAGGCCCATCGAAGCCGATATCGTAAGCAGCTTTGACGATTTCATACATATCGAGATTGCCGATTTGCGATTTATGCGCCACTTCGTTGAAGACCCACGGTTCATGGACCTGGATATTGCGGATATGCAGGAAATTAACGCGCTTCATCTTGCCGAATTTGCGGATGATATGCGGAATGTCGTTCTGACGGTTCGAACCAAGAGAACCAGTGCAGATGGTGAAACCGTTGCTCGGGCTGTCAACCATGGCTGCGATTTTATCGAGATCATCTTCGTTCTTGACGATGCGCGGTAGGCCAAAGACGGAAATAGGCGGGTCATCGGGGTGAATAGCCATCTTGATACCGACTTCTTCGGCGACAGGAACGATAGCTTTGAGGAAGTATTCCAAATTCTTGCGCAAGCCGTCTTCATCCATGCCTTCATACTGTTCAAACAAGTGTGACAATTCCTTCAGTCGTTCCGGTTCCCATCCGGGGAGGACGAAGCCGTTGCTGTTGTCGAGGATTTCTCGGGCCATGTCCTGTGGCGTCTTGCCGGCGATAAGGTGATAGTCATAAGCCAGTACTGTCGAGCCATCGTAAAGGGGTTTAGCGAGGTCTGTCCGTGTCCAGTCGAAGACGGGCATGAAATTGTAGCAGACCATCTGGATGCCGGCTTTCGCAGCATTGCGCAGGGACGTAATGTAGTTTTCAATATATTTATCGCGGCTCGGCAAGCCCAGTTTAATGTCTTCGTGGACGTTGATGCTTTCCAAATCTTTGAAGACGAGGTTATTCTTTTCTGCTTCTTCTTTGATGTGGAGCAGCGGTTCTACCGGCCATACTTCACCGACAGGAATATCGAACAAGGCACCGACGATGCCGTCCATCCCAGGAATCTGGTCGATCTGCTGCAAGGTAATTTTGTCATCTTTTTCTCCGTACCAACGGAAGGTCATTCTCATAAGGCAATCCTCCAATTATAAAATATTTTATTTAGTTGATGTTTCTTTTATTTCGTAGTTACATACTACCATACTAGTATTTGTTAAGCAAGATACAGGGGTGTGATTTGAATAAGTGGAATAGAAAAATTAAATTCATGATTTTTGCGCATAAAAGGCATAAAAATGGCCAAAAAAAGCGGGCCGCCCTTTGGGCGGCCCCTACGATTGCGGCTTACAGCCTGCAATAATTACAAAATGATGTTCTTCTGATTTCCGGCTAAGTATGCGTCTATGTTGTCAAAGACAATGACGGCGCGTTTGGCCATGGATTCGGCCGTAGCGAAAGCGACGTGCGGCGTGACGATGGTATTCTTAGCGTGAAGCAGCGGGTGATTGGTGTCAAGAGGCGGTTCGTTTTCAAAGACATCAATGCCGGCGCCGGCGATTTTACCGCTGTTCAAGGCATCGGCCAAGTCCTGGGATACGACGACAGGGCCACGAGCTTCATTGATGAGGAAGGCTGTCGGTTTCATATACGACAAAGTTTCTTTATTGATCAAACCCTTTGATTTATCCGTTACCGGGCAATGGAGGCTGACAATATCGGCCTGTTCCATCATTTCTTTCATGGGCAAGTATTTGATCAGTTCCGTATCGGCTTTATGAGAGAAGCCGTTATAGGCGATGACTTTAGCACCAAAGGCATGGACCAGTTCGGCAACGCGATGACCGATGTGGCCAGTGCCGACGAGGGCGACTGTCTTCCCTTCCAGTTCGTTGCCGACAAGGCCGGCCTTCGTGCCTCCAGCACGGCAAGCCGCATCGACCTGGGGAACGCGGCGGAGCAAGTCGAGCATCATGGCGATGGTCAATTCAGCAACGGCAACGGTCGAATAGCCCGATGCATTGCTGACTTTGATGCCTTTTGCTTTGGCAGCATCCAAAGCAACGTGGTCGACACCCGTAAAGGCGACGTCGATGTACTTCAGGTTCGGGCAGGCATTGATGACTTCCGCTTTAAGGGGCATGTTGGCGATGATGAGGATATCGGCGTCCTTCGCTTCTTCAATCTGGACGGCTGGGTCATCATTGCGTTCATACGCAGCAAATTCATAGCCTTTTTCCTTCAAGGGTTTTACATACGAATCAAGCAATTCCTGGCTAATACCTAATGATTCCAATAAGACAATTTTCATTTTTAAAATCTCCTTTCAGCATAGGTAAT
>CALYVJ010000241.1 GCA_945494195.1 uncultured Selenomonas sp.
TTGTTATGCCTAATATATCAGGACTCCAGAACGGTTTCGAGTTCTTCAAGAGTCTTTTGTTTGCTTTCCTTGCCAAGGCCGATGACGATGGCTGATACGAGGATGAGCACGGAGGCAAACATCAGGAAGATGGTGTTCATGCCCATGGCGTTTCCCAGCATGAGGCCGACCAGCATCGGGGCAATCATGCCGCCGATGCGGCCAAAACCTGCCGCCCATCCGCTGCCCAGGGCGCGGATGGTGGTTGGATACTGCTCCGGCGTGTAGGTGTAGATGACGCCCCAGGCTCCGAGGTTAAAGAAGCTCATGGCTGCACCCCAGGCGAGAAGCGACGATGCGTCAGATGCATTGCCGAAGAAGAAACTGCAAATACCCGAGAGCAGCAGGAACAGCGACAGCGTGTATTTGCGGCCGATGATGTCAACCAGCCAGGCGGCGGCATAGTATCCCGGCAACTGTGCCAGCGTCATAATCAGAACGTATTCGAAGGTTTTGACCACGGCAAAGCCCTGGGCATAGACGATGGAGGGCAGCCACATGAAGATGCCATAGTAGCTGAAGACAATGCCGAACCAGGCGAGCCAGAGCATTGCGGTCCGGGTGCGGAAGGGCTTGGTCCAAAGGGCGGCAAATTTCGGTGCCACAGCGGAATTCTTGCCTTTTTCCGTATCGCTGAGTTCTGCCGCAAAGGCCTGACTGTTGACCTGCAGTTTTGCTTCCAGGTCAAGGATAATCTGCTTGGCATCGTTGATGCGGTTCTGGGAAATCAGATACCGGATGGATTCCGGCATGTGCAGGCGAATCAAAAAGACATAGAGCGCAGGGAGCGTGCCGATGGCAAAGGCGATTTTCCAGCCGAAGGCCGGAATCAATAAGTACGCGATGCAGGCAGCGACGAGCCAGCCGATGCCCCAGAAACTTTCAAGCAGGACGATAAAACGGCCGCGCAGATGTGATGGCGCGTATTCGCTCATGAGCGTAGCGGCTACGGGCAGTTCGCCGCCAAGGCCAAAGCCGACCAGGAAGCGGAAGAACAGCAGGGATTCATAGCTCCAGGAAAGAGCACACATGCCGGTGGAAAGGCTGTAAAGCAGTACCGTAATGGTAAAGACTTTTTTGCGGCCAATGCGGTCGGCCAGCGTTCCTGCCAGCACAGCACCGAGTGCCATGCCGATGAGTCCGATGGAACCAATCCAGCCGACTTGCGCTGGGGTAAGGCTCCATTCTTTAGCCAGTACCGGCAGGACAAAGGCGATGAGCCCTGTATCCATGGAGTCAAAGAGCCAGCCGAGGCCAGTGATGAATAGAAGCTTATACTGGAAAGAACCTACAGGAAGTTGTTCCAAGCGTTCAAGTATCATGCGATAAAACCTCTTTTCGTAAAAATCGTCAGTTTACTACTGACAAGACAGTTGATGCTTCTGTATTATAAACTGTCTTGTCACATAGGGCAAGTATTTCGGCAGGAAAAGTTTTTCTCGTTGGCAAAATAGGACCAATGGCGTTATAATAATGGATGTTGTCAATTGGAAAGAAGATAGTTAGGATGGAGTTTTAGACAATATCATGAAGATAGAGCTAAGTAACAAGAAATGGCTGTTGATAGGAACCCTTTGCCTGGCGGCTGGTCTGGTGACGGAGACGACGGCAGCGGCTGCCGTGACGAATCCGGTGACGAGGCGTGTGATTCAAAAGTCCTCATCGTCACCAAGGGTTATCGCCTTTTGCAAAGCGGAGGAAAAGACAGCACCGGCAAAAACAGTGGACGAAAACCAGGTGAAGCCTATGGCAATGAGAATCGGAAAAATCCGTTTGATTTGGCCGGAGCGGCCAAGTGCGGTACAGTATCAGGTGGTGGTGCTGCGTTCCGCCCAGGATGTGGAGGCCAACATCGCCTTGACGAAGGAACAGATTTTTACCAATGGCGTGGATTTGGATTTGAGCCGCTTCGGGGAGGAAGCGGGCAAGTTCTATTGGAAGGTTTGCGCCCTGGATTATAATGGCAATCCTATCGGTCATTTTTCCAAACCCCAGCCCATCTTGGAGGGCAGTGAGCTGAATCCTATCGCGCCCAAACCGACTACCCAGTTTGAGCAGATGGATTATGCACCGGTTTATCCCGTGTATTCCTGGATTCCCACCGATGGGGCCAAACACCATGAAGTTCAGGTGTACCGTTCAACCCCCGATGGCGATACACTGGTTCATACCCTGCGGGCTGGCACCTATGATGTTTATGAAGACGGCGGCTATACGACGCCGGGAAAATATTATTGGCGGGTTCGGGCGGTAGATGCATACGGGTATGGAATCAGTGAGTGGTCCGGCAAGAAGTATTTTACGGTCACGGCCCCCACGCCGATTGCGGCCTTGGGCGACAGCATTACCCATGGCGGTGGTGCTATGTCCGTGCCGCCGGGGTATCTGCTCTACGATTGGGAGACCTATTGCAGCGTGCCGGTAAAGAATATCGGATTTAGTGGCAACACGACGGGGGATATGCTTGAACGCTTTGAGCGGGATGTACTGCCGTTTTCGCCGCGGGTGCTGGTCATCATGGGCGGCGTCAATGACTATCGCGCTGGTACTAACGGCTGGCATATCGTACAGAATCTCAAGGCGATTAAGGAGAAATGCGATGCCTACGGAATCATTCCAGTATTTTTGACGCCGACGCCAATCAATCCGCCGCTGATGGTCAAACGGGCCCATACGGAGCAGCCTCCCTATGATTGGAAGACCCACCAGGATTATGTAAACGATTGGGTTATGCAGCAGCCTTACCATTTGGATATCGCCTCGATGTTAGCTGACAGCAGTGGTTGGCTCAATGCCAGCTATACGACCGATGGCCTTCATCCGGATTATTTCGGCAAGAAGTATATCGGTGAGCAGGTAGGTCTGTATCTGAAACAGCATTTCCCTTGGATTACCAATACGCTGACGAAAAAGCCAGTTCCCCAGTATATGGGGCATTGAGCCGGAATTGATCGGTCAAATTCATTTTTTCTACAGGCAGGCATGATAAAATAGGAAAGAGATTGTGGTGATTGAGAGGATGGTATCATGCCCATGAAAAATATCATGCTGATTCTATTGCTGCTGCTATTGGCAGCTGGTGGTGGCATCGGCTATACCTATCAAGCAGAACGCACACCGGAATATGCCTTGGAGCAGTTGGTGGATGGTATCAAATCCCGGGACTATGATAAGGTCAAAAAATATGCCGACGTGGACCGCCTCATCACGAGCACTTACGATGAGAGCACCACGATTCTGGCCGACAATATACAGGCGCTTCACGAAACCTATCCCCAGGATTGGTTCTTCCGTCATGATACGGCGTTTATGAAGAATTATATTGCCGAGCGCCGGAGTGACGATATCGTTTTTATCCAGCGGTCGTTGGAATTCTACATGGACCAAAAGCTGATGCCCATCAGCCGCAGCGATGGACAGGCTAAGTGGGTTTCTGACGAGATGGGAAAGTTTGAGGACAGCTATTCGGCAGAGTTGAAGTCCGTGCAGAAAAAGGACAAGCAGGCCATTGCAGTCTTTAATATAACTGGCAGTGAGGATTCCTATGGCAAATTGGTTCCGCAGTTGGTGATAACAGCGGAATTGGAGCAGCAGTCAGACGGTCACTGGCAGGTGGTCCATATTGCCAATATCGAAGAGGCCTTTTACCCGGTGGTCAAGGGAATCGAGGATTATTGGACGCTGCAGGGCTG
>CALYVJ010000242.1 GCA_945494195.1 uncultured Selenomonas sp.
TATAAATTATCGGAAGTAAAATTTCGGCATGTTTTTACAGGCGATAATCGTAAGCACCTCACGAAACAGTGTATATGATTAATAAAAGTGGCATCTTCGCAATTTAGGAAGATGCCACTTTTCGAATTATAATTCCGGTTCCTTATTTTCTTTTTCCCTGCAAACTTTTTGTACCAAATGTGTCCACGGCAGATAATTATCCAAGGTTTCAGGTGAACTGTAACATTTTTCATTTGGCAGGTGATTTAAGATAAAGGCAAAATATTTGAATACATTAAGTCCGTTAGCTTTGGCTGTTTCTGCGAGACTGTATATACTCGCGCTGGCATCTGCACCTTTGGGCGATCCTGCAAAAAGCCAGGCTCTGCGGCCAATGCAGAATGCACGAACACTTCGTTCGCAGGCATTGTTATGGATCGGAACATTTCCATCCTCTAAAAATGCGGTGAGCTCCGTTCTCTGATTTATAGCATAACTAATAGCCTTGCCAAGGTTCCCTTTGGGCAAGACAATATCCCGATTGGACTCAATATACGTGAAAAAATCCTCAACTACCGGTTTTGACTGAAGCATTCGCTGTTTCTGTCGTTCAGCAGGGCTCCACTAAATCCTGACAGAAAGGTTTGTGCATTGGCACCTTTCCGTGTTTCCTGATACTGATAAATGCGGATGGAATTTTTTGCCGTAAATTCACCGCCCATGAATGCCTATCTGCGTCCACTCTCGTTCCTGTCGGTAGAGCGGTACGCCGAATACATACTTCTGCTCCATGATATGTGCAATGGTTGAAGCCGATGCCTTGCAGTGTGGCAATACAGGCTGCGGTACAAATGACTTCCGGATGGAAAAATGACCATTTTTGCGGCATTCCCGGCATTCATAGGTTTCCCGATAATGTACTCGGACTTTGATTTGTGCAGGGATATAAATGAGTTCTTCACGAATCTTTTCTTTGCCCATGGGCACCATCTTTGTCCCGCATTTTGGACAGATACGCTGCTCCTTAGGAATAGGCTGCAGGATTTCCTCATGTGGCAGCACATCCAGTTCTTCCTGGCTAAGCCCCTTGGTTTTCTTCTTTTTCCGTTTATGTGCAGCAATCTCAACCGTTTCATCTTCGATACGGTGACCGCCGGCAGCCAGTTATGCTTCATTAAAGAGCAGCGTCTGATCCGGATTGAAGATAGTCTTGGTCTTCTTTATTTTGTTCATGCGATTCCGTAATTTTTTCGACCAAGAATTTCACCGCTTTTCATTAAAAATCTATACGGATATTATAGCACAAAAGTGCCGTAAAGCCAGTAAACATAAAGCTTCTTGGCACTTTTGCCTAGAATGACAAATTTAATTGACTCGTGTTGGATGGACTTCCCTGACCGCTTTGGGCTGGTCGATGGCCAGCCCTTCCAAAAGCCATCTGAGCTGCTGTTCTGAGATGCTCCGAACTTCATGGGCTGTCTTAGGCCATTGATACTGACCATTTTCCAGCCGTTTGTACAACAGCAAAAAGCCATTGCCATCCCAGTACAGGCATTTCATCCTGTCAGCCTTACGGCCACAGAACAGAAATGCTGCAGATTCGTAAGGATTTAGATTATATTGATTCTGCACAATCTCAGCCAGTCCGTTGATTGCTTTGCGCATGTCTGTTTTGCCACAGATGATGAATACCCGGTCGGCCAAAACCTGATTTACGAGCATGGGAAGACCTCCCGCAGCGTCTGCAGTGTTTCACGCAGCAGCTTTTGAGGAGTATCCGGATATACCTATGCCCATTTAAGTGTAAGCTTATTCTGTTCAATTGGCGTTGCTGGCGATGTCGGCGGCGCTTCTTCGAGAGAAGTCCCCGATACAGTGAGCGGTACTTCAACAATAGCAGGCTTAGAAACCTGTGTGTCCATTTGAGCAATTAACTCCTGCCTGATTGTCCTTTTCCAGTAAAAGAATGTGGATATTGGCAAATCTTCTTGACGGCAGTATTCCACAGCAGTTAGGCCGCTGGCCATTTGATTGGTAATGATAGCCTTCCATTTTTCCAGCTTATATTTACGGGTGATAACTTTCATGATAATATCGAACCTCCTACAAAGCAGCTTTTGGAGTTTTTGTACTACAATACAAAAACTCCAAAAACTACAATTCTGCTTGGTTCTCTACATTATCCCATATGAGCATTGCTGGTTAAATACACTGTCTCGCGAGGTGCTTACGTTTTTTAGTGTTCAGGCTTTTCAACTGAAGTAGTCTTATTCGTTTTCGTTGCCTCGTTTGCTTCTTTTGCTGTTTGTTCCTGACCCTTAAGATATTCGTGAATCTCATTTACGAAGGCCCTGGCGGAAGTTTCGGCGATAAGGGCCTCTTTGTCGTGTTGCTCTACCTGTTCCCGCTGGCGGATAAATTTCTGTTTCAATGCCGCATCGTTGGGCTTTTTAATCAGTTCGAGTCCCGTCATATCTGCATTGGTTATACGCATTAACTGCTGCAGCTGGGGTGAGCATTCAGTTAAGATTGCTTCAGGAAGCTGTGCCAGGAGATTGACTGCTGACTGGTGGAGATCACGCAATTGTTCTTGCACGGCTATTTCTGCTGCCTGGGACCGATTGGACTCCCAATAGTGGTTGATGGCTTCCCGAAGTTCCGGGCCGTCGGGGCGGCCTATCTTGGCCCAGCTGTTCTCCAGGTGCTGGGATTGTCCGGCTACGCGCTGCATGTCTTTAGCCATCGCTCCGTATTGCTCGGAAATGGCCTTTTCCCAGGATTTCTGTGCCCGATACCGATGCGGATCTTTGGCGTAATCGGCACCAGTTGCCAAAGCGATTTTGGATAGCTGTTCATATTTCATGGGATTGAAGAAAATCGCGGGAATTACCGAATTCTCGGGAAGTTTTTCAATGGGGCCCAATGCCAGCTTGTTTTCCATATAGTCAGTGACCGGATAATTCCACCAAATGCCAAGGGTGCGGTTATATAGCGCGTTGGCGGCGGCTAGCTGTTCATCGGATAATCCGTCGGGAACAACGCCGTCGCCGGTGTAAAGAACCAGGATTTCTGGATTTAAGTTCTTGGTAAAGGCCTCAGTGTAAGGCTTCTTTACTCCATCCGTATGCATATCAGCCCGGAAGTATTCCGTTGGAACGGTAATTAGTGGATTGACGCCATAGTGGGTGGCGATGAACTTTTCGGACAGCCAGTTCAGAAATTGGGCTTGCCCCTCCCCATCTTTGTCCTGTATGTCGTCGAAGAATATCGCAAAATCTTGGACACCAAGGTCATACATCGCTTGCAGCTTTTTGTACATGGCCATTCTATCTTGGAATCCTTTGAAGCCAGTGAATTTGATATCAAGGCCTGGGGAAACAGCGAAGACAAAGCGTACCTTTTGCTTTTGTGCTGCTGTAATCAAGGCGGATAGTTCCTTCATCTTATCTGTTGGATAAGGTTCGCGCCATTTAGCCCGATGATACGGGTCATCTTTTGGGGCATAAATGTAAGCGTTAAGGTCGTGTTTGTTACAGAAGGTCAGGATATCAAGGCGGTCGGCCTGCTGCCAAGGTGTCCCATAGAACCCTTCGACAATCCCGCGGAGGGGAATCGGCGAGGCTTCGGCGTAGTTGTAGTCCATAGTAGCTCCTAAAAGAAAGAGACTACCGGCGGCAGCCAGAGTGAACGTTTTCTTTGCGATTGGAAAAATTTTATTTATCATTATATACTCCTGCCCGTGTTGAATCT
>CALYVJ010000243.1 GCA_945494195.1 uncultured Selenomonas sp.
ATTCGTGTGTTTTTATGTCAATTTTACGCACGCAAAAACGCCCAGATAATTCGATTATTTCCAATTATCTGGGCGTGTTGTTTTGCTGTTTTGTTATATTATCAGGATTTTTCTCCCAACCAGCCAGGTTCTGTTCCTTTGCGCATCATGTGATTATCGATACGCTGCAGGATGAGTCTGGTCTGATGGAGCTGCCGAAGATGGATGTACTGGGCTTCGATGAGTTTCTGCCGTACGGTGGCTACGGACCATAGCAGGTGCAGTACCTTTCCTCCTGTGAGTTCGATGTAGCTGTGCCGCTTGGTTTCGGGATCTGCACGGAGGCCTTCGACATGACTGATGTTGATGTAGGCCCATGTCCGGTGCTGGGTACTGTAGCCAGGGGTACGGTACTTTAATCCCACCAACAGCATGTCGAGGGATATGGGGAGCAGGAAGGCATGGCGTGCCCCCAGACTCCGGGCATAGTGGTGGCCAATCAGCCGCAACGTCTTGTCCTCACTCTCAGCATAACGCCGGACGACGTAGTTGGTCGTCCGGTGCGCCTGTATGACGCTCTCCCCGCTGCTCGTCAGGATTTTGGTTCCTTCCCCACCATCCGCGGTGGTAAAAGGAACGATGGCGTTTACTTCATGTGGATGCGGATAAATCATGGATGGATTCCTCTTTTCCATTATTTAGTACAGGTGTGAAACATTAGACGCCTTGTTATTATTATAAATTGATTAAATGTAAATTACAATCGGTTTTGTATTGTTTTTTCACACGAAAGACTCCCCGCAAGCTGCAGGGAGCCTTTCTCTATCTCAAGGGCGGCGTTGAAGTTCTTTTACCAGGTTTGCCAGCTGCTCGGTGAAGTTATCCATGGAGCGCTGGAAACGGGTCAAGAGGTAGAAGGTGACTACGATGGGAAAGCCAACGGTAGAGATAGCCGTCAGGATGGTATTTTCCATGGTCATGCGACGATTTCCTGATCGTCCACGTTCTGGAGGTAAGCCTTTTTGAGGCCCACGGCCGGATAACCGGCGACAATCAACGCCTTGGTGGATACGATGGCCTCAACGAAGGCATCGATATCTGCCTTCGTGATGTCGGCACGGGGATTCTGGACCGTAATCGTTGCCGTTTTACCGTTGGCCAGATTCATGAGGATTTTGAGTGTGGATTTCATAATGCATTCTCCTTTCGCAATCTACCGTTATGCTACGATGCTGCTGGCATCCTGACGGACGTAGGCGCTGACCGTGCCTGTATGGAACTCGGCCAGGGCGCGGGCTACGGCGTAGAACTGATCGTCCGTGAGCTCGGCGTTGATGTTGCTATAGGTGCGCTGGGCCAGCTTTTCTTTGCCATCAGCTGTCTGGCCGATGACAACTTTGAGGATGAGTTTGGTGGTGTTGTCTTTGCGTTTTGCCATTTGGATTACTTCCTTTCTATATGGGATGGTAGTTTCTCGAGGAGTGGTTCCTTGCCCCTCTCACTTTTATACATGACGCGAAAAGAAAAAAAGCAGCCTTTCGGCTGCAAAAAAATATACAATTTTTTGTTAAGCATCGGCCGCAACAACTTCTGCTACGGGGTCGGCATCTTCGCGAACCTGACCGTTGAACTTATATTTAATAGAAAGAACCAGCAGCCCAGAGAGGAACATGAAGGCTCCCATGATGTAGTACCCGAGGTCGAAGTTACCGGTGGTGGTTTTGACCCATGCCATCATGTTGGGGCCCACCCAGCCGCCGATGTTGCCGCAGCTGTTGATGAGGGCGACCGATGCGGCTGCAGCCGGTCCCGTAAGGAAAGTCGTCGGAAGGGTCCACCATACGCCCATGGCAGCATGGATACCGATAGCCGAGAGGCAGACGAGGAAGAGGGCCATGCCGAGGCTGCCCGCGTGGGGCGAGCAGGCCAGACCGACAGCGCCGACGAAGAGGGCGCCAGCTACATGCCAGACTTTATCCCCCGTACGCGTGGAGGTATAGCCGATGATGATCTGCACAACGAGAGCTGCCGTCATCGGGATGGCAATAGCACCGCCCAAGAGCGAAGTGGAAAGGCCAGAGAGTTCTTTGAGCACCGTCGGCATCCAGAAATAGAAGCCCCAGAAGCCAACGACCCAGAGGAAGTAAATGAGGCAAAGTTTGAGGACTTTCGGATCTTTGAAGGCTTTGAGGACCGTGTATTTCTTGCGGCCCTGCATAGCGGCCTGCTCGGCTTCGTAGTTTTCCGTGAGGTATTTTTTCTCAGCCGCCGTGAGCCAGTGAACCTGGTCTGGACGGTCTTTGACACAGAAAAAGAAGAATACGGCAAAAGCCAAGGCCGGAACGGCCTCGAGGATGAAGAGTTCCTGCCAGCCATGCATGCCAAAGAACGAAGTCTCTAAGAGGACACCAGCCAGCGGCGCGCCGATGATGTTCGCGAGCAAAAGGCTCGTGAGCATCAGGCTCGTGGCCCGGGAACGTTCCGCCGCCGTGAACCAGCGGGGGAACAGGATGGAGTAGATAACCGGATAGAGGCTTGCCTCCGAAGCCCCGAGCAGGAAGCGGCAGAGATAGAAATGGAATTGAGTCGTCATAAAGGCCATGGCCACGCAGACTAATCCCCAGGTGAACATGATTCGGGCAATCCACTTCGTCGCAGAGAATTTTGCGGCCACCAGCGATCCAGGAATCTCGAAAATGAGATAACCGACAAAGAAGATGCCTGCGCCGGCACCGAATACCTCCGGGGTAATCCAGGGGAGGTCCTGCGTCATGGTGAGTTTGGCATAGGCCACGTTGACGCGGTCGATGCAGGCAATAATGGATACCAGGAATACCGGCAGGATGATACGCCAGTCCCGTTTGCGTTTGAGTCGGTCAAGGACCAGATTTTCAATAGATGATTCCTCCTAAAATAAAATTTAACTACGGATAAAATAAAAAACGTCCGTCCCCATAAAGGGACGGACGTTATATCCGCGTTACCACCCAGATTCCATAGCGTTTATCCGCTATAGCGCTCTACTACGTACTCTGGCGGCATCGATATAGTTTCTTCCTGCAATCAACGTACCATCATACGCGGCTCCTGTAACGGGGAGCTGCCGTGGCCACTTACTAACAGCGAATCGCTGCCGTTCAGCGCCATGTCTCGGAGATGATTTTCCGCTCCCGCTATCCCACCGGCTTTCACCATCCCCGGCTCGCTATAGGTCATCACGCAAACGTACTCTTTCTCGTCATCAACTGTGTGTGATATGTGTTTTGTTCTTTACAACTTTACATACAACAATACCACCAACATGTAAAGTTGTCAACCATTTATAAAAATAAAATCCCCATCAAACGATTCTAGCATTAACTTACCTCCAAGCTAAGAGGTACTAAACAAATGTTCTTTTATTTTTTGAAAATATATGCTATCCTATATATAGCCTCCATCGAAAGGAGGTGTACATAATGTTCTTCCATAAATTCGTTGAGCTCATCGTTGCTCCGTTAATCGTCGGTGTGCTACTCAAGTTATTTGAGTGGTGGTTGACGCACTAGGATTAACCAAAAACGTAGAACCCCCGCCAATCAGGTCCTAAGCTGATTGGCGGGGGTTCGTACATAATGTCTTCCATTCGTTACCTTGATAATAGCACGTCAACCATTATATGTCAAGGTAAATAATCCTCCTTTATCACCGGCGGATTGTATAATTAACTCAAACTTCCCACATCACCAACACTGTTCATA
>CALYVJ010000244.1 GCA_945494195.1 uncultured Selenomonas sp.
CGAGGGCTATGAGCAAGACCCGTCCTCGATGCGATGGGTCAGTCAGTACGCCAACCCGAACTTCATCAAGCCGGACTTCATCGAGGGCCGCAGCACGGCCTACGCCAAGAGTACGGCATTTGTTGATGACCTTTGACGGATCTATATCCTGTACGAATATATATACAAAAAGCACGCCATATGGCGTGCTTTTTGCTATATGAAGGGGACAGGGGCGAAGTTAGACAAGGATTTCTGAGAAATGTTCGACGATACGGTCAGCTTGACTGAGATCCTGCTGGCCGGAATGAGGGTTGTGGAAAGCGATGCAGGTCATGCCAGCAGCCTTGGCAGCAGCGATGCCGGCTGTGGCATCTTCCACGACTGTGCAGTCACATGGTGGTATGCCCAGCCCTTCGGCTGCTTTCAGGTAGATATCAGGGTATGGCTTGCTGTGCGGCAGTTCTGCACCGCTGACGATGGTATCGAAGTAGGACCGGATGCCAAAGCGGCTCAGTACCATCTCGATGATATTGCGTCCAGATGAGGAGGCCAATCCAATGCGGAACTTCTTGCTGCGCAGGTGCCGTAAAAGCTCGGTTACTCCGGTGATGGGCTGAATGGAAGGATCGTGTATCAGCCGGTCGATATAGCGCTGGTGCTTGAAGGAGGCGAGTTCTTGCCAGGTGAGTCCTGCTTGGGGATGCGCAAGCAACGCCTCAGTAAAGAGATCCTTGCTCGTACGGCCGGCAAAGGACGGCAGCTTCTCCGGGGGGAATGGTATGCCGAAATGACGGAATGTCTCGAGCTTTACTTCGATGTGCAGTGGTTCGCTGTCAATGAGGACCCCGTCCATATCGAATATGAATGCTTTCATGCTTGTTCCTCCTTGTTTTCTTCAGGATCTTCGAAGCCAATCATGATGGTGGCAATGAACGTGGCGATGGAGGCAATCACGAGGGTGATGAGTGCTTGCAGGATAAAGTTTTCGTCTTCACCAATCCACATAGCCATGCTCAGGAGTCCTGGCGTGACATAGATGAAGGCCTTGAGCTTTACAAAACCGGCAAAGAGTGCGGCGATGCCACTGCCAATCATGCAGCCGTACATTGGGCGCTTGAGCTTGAGGTTGACACCGTACATGGCAGGTTCTGTGATGCCGCCGAGATAAGCGGTCATGCTGGAGGAGAAGGCAAGGGATTTCAGAGCCTTGTTCTTCGTCTTCCAAGCAACAGCCAGGGCGGCTGCCGCCTGAGACATGTTGGAGCAGAGTGCAACCACGCGGATAACGGGGTCAAACCCCTGCTGAGCCACGAGCATGATACTGATCGGGCTCAGGGCCTTATGCAGTCCGACGGAAACGAGCCAGGGGTAGAGAGCCGCCAAGATGGCCAGTGCAACAGCGCCGAGGGCTCCGTAGATGAACATGCTGCCATCGGCGATGGCCTGCGAGAGCAAATTGCCGAGCGGACCGATGCAGACGAGAGCCAATGGCACGCTGATGAGGGCGATGAGCATGGGCTCAAGGAAAACTTTGACCATACCCGGCACAATCTTCTTGACGCCTTTTTCGATATAAGACATGATCCAGACGGATAACAGGACCGGGATCAAGGTAGAAGAATATTTGGCCAGCAGGACTGGTACACCGAGGAAGTCAACGGGGACCCCTTTGGCAACGAGCCCTGTCCAGGTCGGATGAACCATGGCCAGGCCGATAAAGCCGCCCATGAAAGCATTGCAGCTGAACATCTTGGCTGCGGAGAACCCGATGAAGGCTGGCATGAAGTAAAATCCTGTATCGAAAATCATATTGAGCAGGATGTAGGAAGAGGAGGCTTTAGTGAGCAGCCCGCTCATGACGAGGACGAGCAGCAGAACCTTGCCCATGCCGCAGCCGGCCAGTAAGGGAACGACCGGGGCGATGGAACCGGTGATCGCGCCGAGAATGGCATTGACGATGCCTTTTTTCTTGGCAGGAACTGCCTGCTTTTGAGCCTGGTCCTTTTGCAACTGCGGATATTTCTGTATCAGGGCATCGTAAACGAGATCCACATCATTGCCGATAACCAGCTGATATTGGCCGCCTTTCTTCACTAAGGACAGAACACCGGGAATGCTTTGTGCTTTAGCATCATCGGCTTTTTTTTCGTCGCGCAGCGAGAAACGCAGTCGGGTGGAGCAGTGAACGACGGAACAGATATTGTCGGCACCGCCGACGGCATCTACGATTTGATTGATCATTTTTGCATTCATGAATTTTCCTCCTTCTTGAGTGCCATGATGCAGGGATTTTGCTTTTAGGAATAAATCAAATTGATGATATGGAGCAGAAGATAGCCCTGCTCACCATCTGTGATGGTTTTGCCGGTTTTTTCCTTTACATAATGGTTGATGGTTTTTACGCAGCGGTAGGCATCACCGTATTGTGTCTTGCCGAGCTTATAAAAATAATTGCTGTTGTCTTCGATTTTTTCGACGGTGAGCAGGGTCCTCGTAAAGATTTGCAGATGGCGGACCAGACGCTGATAAAGCAGCGGCTTAGCTTCAATCTTATCGGGAAATGCCTGGCGAATGATGGTGAGGATGTCCCGGACCATACGTGTCGCTTTCACGGTTACCATCATCTGTTGATTGACGCTGGCGTTGACGATGTGGAGGGTAATGAAGCCAACTTCGTCATCGGATATCGTCACCTGCAGATACCGCCGGATGATACCTACTGCCAGACGGGCCAGCCGATATTCCTGCGGATAGAATTGCTTGATTTCCGGCAACAGGGGATTGCGGCAGAGGATGCCCTGCTTTTCTCGTTCGAGGGAAACGCTGATGTGATCGGTCAACGTCAGATAAATGCTTTCATTGAGCGTTAGATTTGACATTGCATGAATTTCTTGTATGAGTTCTTCCACGATTTCCAGGTAGACAGAAGGGATATCGCTGAGGATTGCCTGTAGTTTGGATTGGATGGATTTGTCCCGCAGGATGAAGAGTTTTTCGATGCGGTCTTTTTCAATGGTATCGCCGACATGACGGCCGAATGCCAGGCCCTTACCGATGGCGATGATTTCTTCGTTCTTATCGTCATGAGCCAAGATGACATTGTTGTTGTAGATTCGTTCAATTTTCACAATGGCATCCTTCCCTTCTATAATTAAAACTTCATTATCTCGTCAAGTGCCTGGACACTGTCTTCCGCCAGTGGTGTCAGGTGAATATCCCGGGGATTCATGACGATGATCATGATGGTGGGATCGTAACCGGCTTTCCGGATGGCTACCGGGTCAAAGCACAGGAGAGGATCACCGGCTGTAACCTTTTGGCCTTGCTGAGCGATAGTCTCGAATCCTTGCCCGTTGAGTTCAACCGTATCGATACCGACATGGATCAGGATTTCCAGTCCGTTATCACTCTTGAGTGTGAGGGCGTGACCGGTCGGGAATGTTCCGGCGACTGAGCCACTGACCGGTGCATAGAGGATATTACCTTCAGGTACGATGGCAAAGCCGTCGCCCATGCTCTTACTGGCAAAGGTAGGATCGGATACCTTATCGAGTGGCAGGTATGTTCCTTGTGTGGGAGCATAAAGGATGTTGTCCTTGAGAATTCGCGGCCGCAAGGCCGGAGTCTTTTTCTTGAATAGATTGTGCCAGTTCATAATGCGTACCTCCAGTTTTTAGACATAATAAAAAGCAGGCATAACAAGATCGGTGGACGAAGTCCGTCTCAATCGCGGTT
>CALYVJ010000245.1 GCA_945494195.1 uncultured Selenomonas sp.
CTGGCAGGTTAGATGAGAAAAGACATGCTTAGCGGGAGGAAGTTCTTCCATTCGCGTTGCGGTCAGATGATGTTGTTTTAGATATTCGTTGACTTTTGACTGGTCAACTTGCCCCGTCAAATTCGGAAATTCCCATAGTCCTGCGAGGAGTCCTTGATTAGGACGCTTGTGCAGGGCGATGCGGTTGCCGAGTTTTAGCAGTAATATGGTATGAGCTTCGCGTTTTTTGGCCTTAGTTGCAGCTTTTTGCGGGAAATCCTGCTGCGTGCCGGTTTCCTTTGCTAGGCAGAGCTGGGCTAGGGGACAGCGGGCACAATGAGGAACTCCATGGGGGAGACAGATGGTAGCACCGAGGTCCATGAAGGCCTGATTGAGTGCCCCTGCATCGTCACCGGTGGGATAATGGGGAGCCAGCAGCTGCTCAAAGGCTGTTCGTGTATGGGCGGCCATGATGTCCTCGCGGCAAGTGATGACACGCGCGATGACGCGGAGTACGTTGCCGTCAACGGCAGGAAGTGGCATCCCAAAGGCGATGGATGCAATGGCATTAGCGGTGTAGCGTCCAATGCCTGGGAGGGCTAGCAGTTGCTTTTGGTCTTGGGGAAGCTGTCCCTGGTGTTCCTGCACGATAATTTGAGCCGCTTTTTTCAGATTTCGTGCCCGGGAATAGTAGCCAAGCCCTTGCCAGAGTTTCATCAGGACTTCATCGTCGGCGTTGGCTAACGCGGTAATGTTAGGGAGCTCTTCCAGGAAACGGATGTAATAGGGAATGACAGCTGCGGCTCGGGTTTGCTGCAGCATGATTTCGGAAATCCAGGTGTGGTAAGGCGTGGGCTCTTCCCGCCAAGGAAGCTGGCGGCTGTTTGCCTGGCTCTTATACCAAGTGAGCAATGGATGGATGATTTCGTGGATGATTTCTGTATGGTCAAGGATTAGTGTTGGTTTCACGATAGGTGAGTCCTTTCATATGGTTAATAATAGGTTCGCCCTATCGTATCACAAACAGATAGGAAAAACTAGTGTAAAAGAAAAACATAAAAAGATAGTAAAACATTTGAGGATTCAGAAAAAGCAAAGAAGATAACCCAACTTCCCTGTAAGGGGGACAGATATGATGAAATTTGAATTAGTATGCTGGAGATTGTGCTTGGACAGAGGAATATAATATTAAAAAACATCAACGAAATACAAAAATGTTACAAAAGTCTATTGACAAAACCGTCTATCGGCGTAATAATGTATACATGCTTTACAACATTACATTTTAAAGAAGCAGCGGCGACTTTGGTTTTAGGCAATATGGAGAGGAGCGATTGCTATGAAACACGTTTTGTCTGTATTTGTCGAAAATCAGACCGGCGTACTGGTTCGGGTTGTAAGTATGTTTTCTAGACGGGAATTCAACATTGACAGTTTGTCTGTGGGAGTGACCGAACGTTCGGAGTTTTCCCGCATCACTGTTGTGGTGCAGGGGGACGAAAATCTTGTGGAGCAGATGATAAAACAGCTCGAGAAGATGCCGGTGGTGCAGGCCGTTCAGCGTCTGGATGAGAAAAACGCTGTGTGCCGCGGGATGACGTTAATCAAGGTCAAAGCGGATGATACAAGCCGGCTCGATGTCTTGAAGATGGCGGAGCTCTTTCGGGCTCATGTAGTCGATGTGGATTCGTCGACGCTGGTCTTTGAGATAACGGGAAGTGATGATAAGGTTTCGGCTTTTTTGAAGCTCGTCCAGCCTTATGGAATTGCGGAAGTCATTCGTACCGGTCTTATTGCATTGGAACGCGGTGAGCATACCATTTATGAACATTGTGAGGAGAGAGAGTATTATGGCAAAAACTTATTATGATCAGGATGTCAACTGGGAAGTTCTGAACGGCAAAAAAGTTGCAGTCATTGGCTATGGCAGCCAGGGTCATGCACATGCCTTGAACCTCAAAGAGAGCGGCGTCGACGTTGTAGTCGGTCTTTATGAGGGCTCCAAGTCCAAGAAAGTTGCCGAAGAACATGGCTTGACGGTCAAAAATGTCGCGGATGCAGTCAAAGAGGCTGACATCACGATGGTCCTGATTCCGGATGAGAAACAGTCCGATGTCTATAAGAACGAGATTGCTCCGAACCTCAAAGATGGCAGTGCTCTGGCGTTTGCTCATGGCTTCAACATTCATTATCAGCAGATTGTTCCTCCGGCTAACGTGGATGTATTCATGGTGGCTCCGAAGGGGCCGGGGCATCTCGTTCGCCGTACGTATACGGAAGGCTCTGGTGTTCCGGCAGTATTCGCTGTTCATCAGGATGCTTCGGGCAAGTGCTTTGATATTGCCCTGGCTTACGCCAAAGGCCTCGGTGCTACGCGTTCCGGTGTCCTGCAGACTACCTTCCGTGATGAGACGGAAGAAGATCTCTTCGGTGAGCAGGCAGTCCTCTGTGGTGGCGTTTGCCAGCTGATGCAGACGGGCTATGAAGTCCTCGTCGAGGCAGGTTATCCGCCAGAAATGGCATACTTTGAGTGTTTCCATGAGATGAAACTCATCGTTGACCTTTGCTACGAGGGCGGTTTCACGAAGATGCGTAAATCCATTTCCGATACAGCTGAATATGGTGACTACATGGTAGGTCCGCGCATCATCACGGAAGAGACCAAGAAAGAGATGAAGAAAGTCCTCAAAGAGATCCAGGATGGTACCTTTGCCCGCAACTGGCTCCTTGAGAACCGGGCAGCAGGCCGTGCAAACTTCATGGCTCAGCGTCGTCTCCATGCGGAGCATCCGATTGAAAAGGTCGGTGCTGAACTTCGCCAGATGATGCCGTGGCTTCGCGATGGGGCAGATCTGTCGAAAGACTAATAAACGCAATCGAACAATTTACAAGCCTTCCCCCGAAGGGGAAGGCTTTCTTTAGGATATATGACTAGGAGGGCAACAATATGGGCATGAATATGAGTGAGAAAATCCTGGCCCGTCATGCGGGCTTGGATTCGGTTAAGGCCGGTCAGCTGATAACCTGTAAGCTGGACATGGTACTGGCCAATGATATAACGGCACCACCGTCCATCAAGAAGTTTGAAGAAATCGGCCGCCCTGTCTTTGACAACGAGAAAATCGCACTGGTTCCGGATCATTTCCAGCCGGCCAAAGACATCAAGTCGGCGGAGCTGGCCAAAGCTGTTCGCGACTTTGCCAAGAAATGGAATATTGTCAATTACTTTGAGCAGGGCCGCGTGGGGATTGAGCACGTCATCCTGCCGGAAAAGGGCATTGTCGGGCCAGGGATGCTTACCATTGGTGCTGACTCGCATACTTGTACCTATGGCGCTGTAAATGGTTTCGCTACCGGCGTTGGCTCCACGGATCTGGGAGCAGCGATGGCAACGGGGGAGGCTTGGTTCAAGGTTCCTGAAGCAATCAAAGTCAATCTGACGGGCAAAAAGCCTGAAAGTATCAACGGGAAAGACGTTATCCTTACGCTCATCGGCATGATTGGCGTAGATGGTGCCCGTTATAAATCGCTGGAATTTACTGGGCCAGGTGTGGCGGAGCTTACCATGACCGACCGTTTGACCATCGCCAATATGGCGATAGAAGCCGGCGGCAAAAATGGCATATTCCCCTTTGATGAAGTATGCAAGGAGTATGTAGAGGGGCGTGTCAAGAAGCCCTATGAGCCAGTAGAAGCTGATGCAGATGCGCAATACTGCC